>CAZUEE010000001.1:0-41038 GCA_964619175.1 uncultured Brachyspira sp.
ATAAGTTTCATTAATTTTAATAATTCGTCAAGCTGTTCTAAAGGCTCTCCTCCAATTTTCCATTTTTAAATTGAAAATATGTATCCACAGCTGGAATATAAATATTTCCGACTTCTATATTATATTCATATCCGCATTTTTCCAAAGCTTCCAAAAGTATTTCTTTATTTATAAACGGCGTTATGGTGCTTAATATGCAACTCATTTTTTCTCTCCTTTTTTAGAATTTAAATTTTTATTTTTGTATATTTGTATTTTTTTGGCTTACGGCAATTTTTTGATAATATTCGTCCGTTTTCTTAACTTCCGTTATTTCTGCAAGCCCGTCAAGAAGTTCCTCCACTTCCGGTAAACATGCCTCTCCTTTGATTCCATCAGTTTTCAAATCTAAACTTCCGTCCTCGTTAATCGTAACCGTTATTCTCTGTTCTTTCATTTTTATTTCTCCTTAAAATTAAAAATTAAATTATTTAAAATCATTAATATTTATTTTCTTTATCAAATCAATATCCTCTTCCGTTTCCATAATATAAGAAAGCGAAGAGACATTATTTTTCTTATTATAAGCGTTTTTGTAAGTTCGGTTAATTTCGTCTATCAAATTATTAATTCGGTCAACTGTTTGTTTATCTATAAAATTTGGTAAACCATTTTCTATTTCCGATAATGATTTTTCATATTCCGAACATGATTTTTCATAAGTATTTCTATCCGAATAATCAAAATCATTCATAATACTTCTTATTTCATTTACTTTATCTTTACATTCCGATATATAAGGAGAATAAGTAAAATTACTTCTATTATCCGTAGTATCTGTAATCGGTTGAGTTAGTTGAGATTGAATATTTGGTTCGTCTATATTAATTTCTTTAAATATTATAACGTTAGGCGGCAAAACGGTAGGAGGCAAATTGGATGATTTTTTATTATCCATTTTAATAAAATCATAAATAATTGTAACAGCAGCAAGTCCAGCCATACCAAAAATAATAATACTACCGATATCCATTTTATCACATCCATGTACATGTAATGCTAAAATATAAATCATCAAATTTATCAACTATAAAGTAAATAATAAACCAAATAATCATATTGATAACAGTCACTACAACAGTCACTACAAAGGCAATTAAGATATTTTCAGAAAAAATGAAAAATGCACCAATAAAAAGAATACCAATAAAAAGAATACCAATAAAAAGAATAATAGAATAGAAAGTAACGAAGTAATACTCTCTCATATAATCTAGAACAGAAACAACAGCACAAAAAGTAAGATAAACGGCAATAACAATACATAGAGGAAAGCATTTAGGCAAATTTACAAAAAAGAAATAAATAATATTAGCTATATTTATAGGAATTATAAAAATAAGAATACAAAAACCTACTGATAGTTGTTCACTATTTCGTCTTAATATTGATAAAAATATATGAATGCATAAAGTAATATCAAATATTATAAATATAAGGGCATATTCATGTAAAGACACTATCATATTATTTAAGGAACATTTTGAAATTGTATAAATATATCCTAAAATAAAAAGAAAAACAAAAGTAAAAATTCTAATCATAACAAATCCTTCCTATTCGATAAACGGATTATTAACTTCCTGTTTTAATTGAGGAATCGGTTTATCTTTCGATTTTTCATCTTCCTGCCAAGAATTGGAAGAGGCAAGCACGGCTCGAGCTTTCGCCCATCTTCTCATATCGTTTATATTCTCTTTCATAGTTTGCGAAATAGGATAAGTCTTTTTTATAGCTTCTATTATATGTTCCGTTGAAATTTCTTTATTTTCGTCGAAAGCCTTAAATAAAGCTTCTTTTATCGCTTCTTCTATTTCCGCTCCCGAAAATTCGTCGCATGCATCCGCTATTTTGGAGATGTCAAAATTATTTGAATCTCTTTTAAATTTACTCAAATGAATTTTTATTATCTCTTCTCTATCTTGTTTCAAAGGCAAATCTACAAAAAATATCTCATCTACTCTGCCCTTTCGCAAAAGCTCTGGAGGAAGCCCCGATATATTATTTGCCGTTGCAACTACAAATACGGGTTTTTTCTTTTCTTGCATCCAAGTTAAAAAAGTTCCCAATACTCTAGAAGTAGTGCCTCCATCCGTTTGCCCAGAAGATCCCATTCCCGAAAGTCCTTTTTCTATCTCGTCAATCCAAAGAATCGAAGGAGAAACCGCTTCCGCTATCTTAAGAGCCTTTCTTATATTGCTCTCCGATTCGCCTACAATTCCGCCAAAAACTTTGCCCATATCCAATTTTATTATAGGAAATTGCCAAGCCGAACCTACCGCTTTAGCGCATAAACTTTTTCCCGTTCCCGGTATTCCAAGCAAAAGTATTCCTCTCGGAGTTTCAAGCCCATAATTTTTAGCAGCATCCTCGAACGCCCGTCCTCTTCTTTTAAGCCAATTTTTAAGTATATCGAGTCCGCCGACATCGTCCAAAGTTTCGTTATGATGATAATATTCCAAATGTCCGCTGTTTTTTATTATAATTTCTTTCTCTTGTATTATTATTGGAATTTCTTTTTCCGTTAATTGTCCCGTTTGAACGATTGCCTTTGAAAAAGCCCTTTGAGCTTCCATTATCGTTAAACCCAAAGCTGATTCTATTATTTTTTCGGTATTTCCTTCAGGCTTTACTTTATAATGTTTGCAAGTAGATTTAAATATAACATTCAAATCTTTTCTGTCGGGCAAATCCAAATCTACTATATAAACATCTTTATCGAGTTCTGAAGGGAGACTCTTTTTAGTTTGAAGCATTATTAAACTTCTGTCATCATAATTATTTGAAGCTATATCTCTAATTTTGCTTATCAAAAAAGGATTGTCTCTTAAATGCAAATCGAATTCTTCCAAAATCAAAATAGAATCTTTAGCGTTATTACTTTCATACCAATCCAAAATCGCTCTGTTATCGTCCATATTTTCAATAATGTCAAATTTTTTATCTTTCGTATTGAATTTTTTAAGCCCAGAAGAACAATTCCATTTATACCAATCCCTTTTAAGTTCGGATGCCGTTTGCGAAACATAACCTTCTATTCTCATGTTTTCATAACTTATAATCTGTATAATATTTATACGAGATTTTACTAAATTGTTCAAATTAATCATTCGTAAACTCCAATACTTTTGGTATATTTAATAAAAATTTAATAAATATAAAAAATATATTTTCAAATATAATTATTTTTATTTTTTTTGAAGAATATAAAATATCCCTAAATGATTTTAGGCAAATTAATAAACATAATAAAATATTTTTTACAAAATTATTGTATTGTATTGCGACCGTAGGAAGTCCTGTAAGAATATTTATTTTCGGTAAACAAATTATATTTCCTTTCTTTTAATTCATAATAGTATAATCAATATTAGAAAAAATGTCAATAGTTAAATTAAATAGGTTGTAAATTTTTTTATTTATGATATTTTAAAAACATAAAAATTATAAAATAAAACTTCTTAATTTATGTAAAAGAAAGTTTTAATTTTGGAGTTATTGAAATGGAAATATCCGTTAAAGAACTTGAAAATAATACGGTTGTAATTAAACTTTTCGGAGATATAGATATTTATACTTCATCCGACTTAAAAGACGCTATGATATCTCAAGTAGATTTTGGCGCAAAAAGAATAATAATCGATATGGAAGATGTCCATTATATAGACAGCAGCGGAATCGGAGTATTTATATCGGTATTGGGAACTTTTAAGAAAGTAAACGGTAAAATCGGTTTGGTAAAAATAACCGAACCCGTTAAAAAGGTTTTGGAACTTACGAAGTTAACTAGTTTTTTACCAATTTACAACACGGAAGTCGAGGCTGTAGAAAGCTTATAAAAAGTTATATAAAGTTGTAAAAAATTGATTTTATAATAGTTGATTTTTTATTTAATAGTTATAAAATTAAAAATTAATTATTGTTATTTTATTAATTGTTATTTTGGATATTATTTAATAATTATGAATAGATTGATTTTAAATAAATTGAATTTTAAATTAAATTTGGTAAAAAGAATTTTTGTAATAGTTTTAATTATTTTTACGGCGTTTAATTTTAATTTCGTTTTTGCCTCAGAAAATATTAACGATTACATTATGGAAGAGATTGCCGACAATACCGACCATCCTTATTTAACGATTCCTATAAAATTTGGAAATTATTTGAATTTTGATTTTCGTATAACAAAACATATTATACTTATGACTTTAGCCGCAATTTTATGCATAGCAAGTATGAAATATTTAGCTCACAAATTAAAAAGACCTTTTAATAAACCAACATATTTGCAAAATATACTTGAAATTATTATAGATTATATGCATAGAGAGGTTATATCGCCAACTTTGGGAGAAGAAGGAAAAAGATACACTTCGTTTTGTTTGACGGTGTTTTTATTCGTTTTATTTTCAAATTTAATCGGAATAATCCCGCCTTTATTAAAATTTAAAACCGAAGACGGACATTACGCTTATTTGGCTGGAGCGGTTGGAGCGAATATAGGTTTTACGGGAGCTATAGCGATTTTAGTTTTTATATGTTATATAATTGCGGGAATAAGAAAAAAAGGAATTGTTAAATATTGGATAGGTTTAGCCCCCAAAGGTTTGCCTTTTATTTTAGTGCCTTTAATATGGGTTTTGGAATTTATAACTTTATTCAACAGGGCTTTTGCCTTATCGATAAGATTGCTTGCAAATATGACGGGCGGACATATTATGCTTATAGTTATACCATACTTGATTATTATGTCGGGAACTTTACTGATTTCGCCTTTTGCAATATTATTTTTAAGTTTTATATATGTGCTAGAAATGTTTGTCGCCGTTTTACAGGCTTATATATTCTCGTTATTATCGGCGATTTATATAGAAATTGCAATTAGCGACGAACATTAAATAAATATTATTAAAAAAATGAAAAATTTAATTTAACAAAGGAGTAAAAAATGGAACTTGCGATATTGGGAGCAACTATAGGCGCCGGACTTGCCGCCATAGGAGCGGGTATAGGAATAGGCATAATAGGAGCCGGAGCGGTTGACGGAGTTGCGAGACAGCCCGAAATGTCGGGAAAAATTCAATCGACTATGTTTATAGCGGCTGCGCTTATCGAAGGAGTATGTCTTTTCGCTTTGGTTATTTGTATTCTTGCCCTAATGAGACAATAAAAAACGGTAATAAAAACGATTATAAAATAATAATAATCAAAAAAATTTAGGAGACTATATGGCGCTTTTTAGAATAGACCCCGGCGTTGTTATTTGGACTTGGATTTCCTTTATATTGGTTCTTATAATATTGGGAAAATCCACTTGGAAAATAATTATAAAAGGCTTAAACGCTCGCGCCGAAAAAATTCAAGATGATTTGAAAGAAGCGGAAAAAATCAGAGAAACCGCTAAAAAATCTTTGGCGGCTTATAGAGAGCAGATAGACAACGCCAAAACGGAGGCAAGTTCTATAATAGAAAACGCCCGAGTGGAAGCGAACAGAGTTAGAGAAAAAATTATAAGTAATGCCAGAGAAGAAGCCGAAGCGAATAAAAATAAAATCATGCTTGAAATAGACAGAGCCAAAGAAGAAGTGACGAATAATGTTAGAAAACAGACGGTAGATATTGCGGTAGTTATGGCGGAAACCATACTTAGAAGGAATATAACCAAAGAAGATAATCAGGCTTTGATTGACGAATTTATTAATAATGTTCAAAAACAAAATGACATTAAATAATATTTTTAATTAAAGTCAAAATAAATTTTAATTTTAAATGGAATAACGAATATGAAAGAGATTGATAAAATAAAATTATTGAAACCTACGGCTAAAGCGATATTTGAGATAGCTAAAGAACTTAATATGGTCGATAAAGTCTATAACGAACTTTTGGAATGTTCAAAATTATTTCTAGACGAAGATATAAAAAAATATTTTAGCGACAAAAGTATTCCTAAAAAGTATAAAATTAAAACGATAGAAAATAAACTTAAACCAATTTTTTCAAACGAAACTTATGTTTTTATATCAATATTGATGGAACATGAAGTTATGGATATTTTGCCCGATATAGTGAGCTTCTATAAAGAAATATCAGACGAATATTATAATATAGTAAGAGTAAAAATAATTACGGCGGATGAAATAGACAAAGAAACCGTAGATAGCATAATCAAAACTGTAAAATGTTTTTCAAAAGGAGATGTGATTTACACGGCTGAAACGGACAAAAATATTATAGGCGGAATAATAGTTCATGTCGATTCGATAGTTTACGATTATAGCATAAAAAATCAGGTGAATCGTCTGCAAGATAAATTTATAAACAAAGGCGGAAATAAAATATTTAAAATATTTTAAAGTTTTAAGGCTAAAGTATGGATTCTATAAGCGACAATATTTTAAGTAATTTGAAAAAAGAAATACTTAAAGAAATTACCAAAGAAAAAGCAAGCAGATTTGCCCGCATAATCAAAAATGAATCGAGCGCAAGAAACTACGCCAAAGCTATGTTTTACGCCGCACAAGAGCTTGGAAAAATAGAAATTATAAAAAACGATTTTAATACGGTTTATTCTTCTATGCTTATAGATAAGGATGTTTTTTCTTTTTTTACATCCGCTTTCGTTGACGGAAATATAAAGATTAGTATTTTAAAAAAAGTTTATGACGAAAATATAGCCGAAGAAACTTTTAATCTTTTGTCTATATTAATCGAAAGAGATTTGATTAATATATTATCTGCCATAATAGTGGAATACGAAAATCTATGCAACGAATATTACAATATTTTGTCCACTAAAATTATAGCTTCTTCGGAAATAGAAAATATAGAAGAGTTAAAATCTTCCATAAGAAATATGACGGGTAAGGATGTTCATTTTACTGTGGAAATAGACGAATCGATAATGGGCGGAATCATAGTTCAAATGGATGATGTAATTTACGATTATAGCGTCCGTAAATTATTAGATAATGTAAAAAATTCGCTTTTTGCGGAGAATCATTAAAATAAAAATAACGGTAAAAGGAAAATATAAGGAATATTTATGAATATAAAAACTAACGAAATAGCGGCTATCCTAAAAGAGGAAATTAAAAATTACAAAGCCGATTTTTCCCCAAATGAAGTGGGGATAGTGGTGGAAGTCGGAGATGGAATTGCAAGAGTCATGGGGCTTCCTCATATAATGGCTAACGAAATGATAACCTTCGAATGCGGTTCTATTGGAATAGCTTTTAATTTGGAAGAAGAAACTATAGGAGCGATAGTTCTTGGAGATTATACGGGAATAAAAGAAGGCAGCAAAGTAGTTCGTCTTAAAAGAATATTGGAAGTTCCCGTAGGAGAAGAACTTTTAGGAAGAGTCGTTAATCCTCTCGGCGTTCCAATAGACGGACGAGGAGAAATTAACGCAAACAAAAAGAGAATGATAGAATTTCCCGCTCCCGGCATAGCGGATAGACAATCGGTAAAAGTGCCTCTTCAAACGGGAATTAAGGCAATAGATTCGATGACGCCAATCGGTAGAGGACAGAGACAGCTTATAATAGGAGACAGAAGCACGGGAAAAACTTCTATAGCTTTGGATACGATTATAAATCAAAAAGGAAAAGATGTTATATGCGTATATGTTGCTATAGGACAAAAGGCTTCTACTGTCGCCGGAGTGGTTAATACTTTAAGACATTACGGAGCTTTGGATTACACTATAGTCGTAGCCGCTACCGCTTCCGATTCCGCTCCTTTACAATATATAGCCCCATATTCTGGATGCGCTATGGCTGAATATTTTATGTATGAAAAGAAAAAAGACACTTTGGTAGTTTATGATGATTTGTCAAAACAGGCAAACGCTTATAGACAAATTTCGCTTTTATTGAGACGCCCACCCGGAAGAGAGGCTTTTCCCGGAGATGTATTTTATTTGCATTCTCGTTTGCTTGAAAGAGCTGCAAAATTAAGCGACGATTTGGGTGGAGGTTCTTTGACTGCGCTACCTATAATAGAAACTCAAGATAACGAAGTGTCGGCGTATATTCCTACTAATGTAATATCGATTACTGACGGACAGATATATTTGCTTACAAGTTTATTTATGAGCGGAGTTCGTCCAGCGATAGATGTTGGAATATCGGTTTCGAGAGTCGGCGGAAACGCTCAAACTAAAGCTATGAAAAAAGTTTCGGGAACTTTAAGACTCGATTTGGCTTCATATAGGTCTTTGGAGGCATTTTCTCAGTTGGGGATAGGATTAGACAAGGCTACTTTATCTCAACTTGACAGAGGCGCTAAAATGGTCGAATTATTGAAACAAAAATTATACAGCCCAATTCCCGTAGAAGAGCAGATAGTTATATTATTTGCAGCAACGAAAGGATTTTTGGACAATATAGAAATTGAAAGAGTGCATGAATTTGAATGGCGACTTCTTCAATATATGAAAGCGGACAAAAAATATATACTAGACGATATAAGAGAGAAAAAAGATATAGAAAACATAGAAGAACTTAACAAAGTTTTGGAAGAGTTTAAATCAAAATTTTAAATTATTTAAATTATAATGAATAATATTTGTTTTTTAATTGTGGCGCATAAAAATTATAATCAAACTATGAGATTAATAAATCATTTGAAAAAATATTTCGATTTGTATGTTCGTATGCAAAGCGATTTAAAAAACTTTGGAAAACGATTGTTTAAGATATCTTGTTTGGAAATGCAGCGCTCCGAAAATAAAAATTAAAATAAGGAAATTAAAATAAAGAATTAATTTTAAGAATTATTTAAGGAATTATTATGGCGGAAAAACTTAATATATTAAAGGCAAGAATAAAAGCTATAACGGGAACTCATAAAATAACCAAAACTATGGATATGATTTCTCGCTCTAAAACTGCAAAAATCCTTACTATCGAACAGGGAATGAGACCTTATACTCAAAAATTAAATAGAATAATAGAAGAACTTTCTCATACCGATATAGAGCATTCTCACCCTTTGCTTGAAAAAAAGAAAGATATAAAAAATATAATTATATTTGTAATAACTTCCACTCGCGGTTTATGCGGTTCTTATAATACAAAAATTTTAGACGAGGCAATGGAGAGAATAAGGCATCATAATAGAAATGGCAGAGAAGTAGAGCTTCATGTTTTGGGTAAAAAAGGCGAGGCTTATTTTGAAAAACAGAAAATTCAAATCGCTAGAAAATATCCGCGTATAGACGAAGAGGCGACTTTCGACGATTGTGCGGCGGTAGTTCAAAGATTCATGCATGATTATGTTACGGGCAAGGCTTCGAGAGTGGAAATTATTTATACGAGATATTATACGAGAGTCGTTCATATACCTAAAATAAAAAGTTTGATTCCTATGATTCCAGACGAAGAGGATATAGAAGGACATAAAAACATAAAGAAACTAGAATATTTGATAGAGCCAAACAGAGATTCCGTTTTAAAAGAAGTAGTGCCGCTTGCAATAAAAACTTATTTCTATTTTATGCTTACCACTTCTTTTTTGTCCGAAAATGCAGAAAGGTCTATAGCGATGAGAAACGCTACAGACAATGCAGAAAGACTTTTATCCGACCTTAAAAATAAAGCCAATAGAGCTAGACAAGAAAATATTACCAACGAACTTTTGGATATTATCGGAGGCTCTGAAGCGGTAGATTAAAGCCGTTAAAAAATTATTGAAAAAATACATTTTTACCATATAATTATATAATTAAAAAATGATTAATCGGAGACAAAAATGATAGTAGAACCCAAAATTTTAAATAATATATGCACTACGGCTCATCCGTTGGGATGCAAAAAAGAAGTTGAAAATCAAATTAATTATGTAAAATCTCAACCAAAAATAAAATCGAATATAAAAAATGCGTTGATACTCGGAGCATCTGGCGGATACGGACTTGCAAGCAGAATAGCTATAGCCTACGGACTTGGCGCAAAAACCATAGGAGTGTCTTTTGAAAAACCCGCTACCGAAAGAAGAACGGCAACGCCCGGTTGGTATAATAACGAGGCTTTTAGCGAATTTGCAAAAAGAGATAAAATCGAAGAAAAGACTTTAATATTGGACGCTTTTTTAAACGCTTCGAAAGAGGAAGTAATTAAAGAAGCGAAATCTTTTTTTGACGGAAAAATAGATTTATTTATTTATAGTTTAGCAGCTCCCGTGAGAATGGACGAGAAAACGGGAATATTGCATCGTTCTACCCTTAAACCAATTGGAAACAAATATAACGGAATGGGAATAGATTTTATGACGGAAGAATTGTTAAATGTTTCCATAGAACCCGCAAACGAAGAGGATATAACAAATACGGTAAAAGTTATGGGAGGCGAAGATTGGAAATTATGGACAGACGCTTTAATAAACGCCGACATGATTTCTGAAAACGCGATAAATATAGCCTATTCTTATATCGGTCCTGAAATGACTAAAGCGGTTTATAGAGACGGAACAATCGGGCATGCAAAAGATGATTTGGAAAATACAGCGCATGATTTGGATAAAAAAATGCAAGAAAAAATAAAAGGGCATGCCTATGTGTCGGTAAATAAAGCTGTAGTAACGAGAGCGTCAGCCGTTATTCCAACCGTTCCTTTATATATTGGGATATTGTTTAGAATAATGAAAAATAAAGGGCTTCATGAAGGATGCATAGAACAGATGTATAGATTATTAAACGAAAAATTATTTTCGGGAAAAGAAATCCCGCTTGATAACGAAAGAAGAATAAGATTAGACGACTTTGAATTAAGAGACGATGTTCAAAAAGAAGTGTTGGAATGTTGGAATAAATTAAATAAGGATAATGTTAAAGAGTTGGCGGATATGTCTTTATTTAGACATGATTATATGAATATGCATGGCTTTGAAATTGCGGGAATAGATTATAGTAAAGATGTTCAAATATAATTTTAATCGTTCGTTTCGGTAAATTAAATTATGATAAAAAACGACTATATACTTTCGATAGGCGGCTCAAATATAGATATACAAGGTTTTTCAAATAAACCTATTCTTATGAGAGAATCCAATCCCGGAAAAATAAAAATATGTGCGGGCGGAGTTGGAAGAAATATAGTAAAAAATTTGGCGAATATAGGATTAAAAAATATTAAATTTATAACTTATATAGGAAACGACATATTCGGAGATACGCTTTTAAATGATATTAAATCTATGGGAATAGACTGCTCTCATATAATACGAAAAGAAAATTCGACTATTTATATGGCTATAATGAACGATAAAAGAGATATGGAACTTGCAATTGCCGATATGGATTCGTTCGATAAAAGCGTAACTGCAGAATATTTAGATAGCGTTAAAAATATTATAGAAAAAGCAAAGTTAATAATATCTGACGCTAATATGTCTAGAGAAATATTCGAATATTTGATAAAAAATTTTCCAAACAAAAAAATTATATGCGACGCCGTATCCGTAAAAAAAGCGGAACATATAAAATGTCTTGAAAAAAATATATACGCTTTGAAATCAAATTCAAACGAAGCATCATTTTTGCTTGATAAGGAAATAAAGGATATAGAAGATGGAAAAAACGCCGTTAAAATTTTTTTGGAAAAAGGAGTCAAAGAAGTTTATATAACTTTCGGAGAAAAAGGAATATGCTACGGAACTGCAGAAAATAAAAAATACGCTTATTATTTAGAATCTCCTAAAGTCAATGTAATCAACGCTTCTGGCGCTGGAGACGCTTTTATGTCGGGCATAGCTTATTCTATATTTTACGATTTCGATTTGGATTATAAAGTTAAATTCGCATCAGTTATGTCGATACTTGCTTTGGAAAGCGAACATACTACAAATAATGAAATTAATTTAAATACTGTTAAAGAAAGATTAAAAAAAATATTTAATGTATAAAAAATATAAATTAAATTAAAAAAGGATAAATTATGAACAACGAATTTTTGGATATTAACGAAGAGATAAAAACTGCCTTAAAAGAAAATAAGCCGATAGTGGCGCTAGAAAGCACGATAATATCTCATGGTATGCCCTACCCCGAAAATGTTGAAAGCGCTTTAAATTGCGAAAAAATTATAAGAGAAAATAACGCAGTTCCAGCCACGATAGCCATAATTGGAGGAAAAATAAAAATAGGTTTAAATAAAGACGAACTCGAATATATGGGTAAAACCAAAAATATAACCAAAGTAAGCAGAAGAGATTTGCCCGTTATGCTTTCTTTGAAAAAAGACGGTGCTACTACGGTAACCACTACTATGATAGCCTCTTCGCTTGCGGGAATAAAAATATTTGCAACGGGAGGAATAGGAGGAGTTCATAGATACGCTCAAGAAACTTTCGATATATCCGCCGATTTGCAAGAACTCGCCAATACAAAAGTAGCCGTTATATGTGCGGGAGCAAAATCCATATTGGATATATCATTAACCAAAGAATATCTTGAAACATACGGAGTTGTAGTATTAGGATATAAAACCGAAAATTTTCCCGGATTTTATACGAGAGAAAGCGGTTATAAAGTAGATTATAAAATAGACGATACAAAAGATATAGCGAATATAATATATACAAAATGGAAATTAGGTTTGGAAGGAGGCATAGTAATATGCAATCCTATACCCGAAGAATACGGAATGGATAAAAATTATATCGATAAAATTATAGAAGAAATGGTTAAAGAAGCAAAAGATAAAAAAATAAAAGGAAAAGAAGTAACTCCTTTTATATTGGCAAAATTGCATAGCGTAACGGAAAATAAAAGTTTGAAGGCAAATAAAGAACTTGTATATAATAATTGTAAAGTGGCGTCTTTAATAGCAAACGATTATTTTAAATTGGAAAGTAAAAATTAAATATTTATTACAGCCTCTATTTTACAAAAATAAAATCTTTAAAAATAACAATAAAAAACCGCTCGCATAAAAAATACGAACGGTTTAAAAATTAGTAAGAATTTATTATGCAAGCGACTTTTTAGCCGCATTGACAACCGCTTCGAACGCTTTATAATCGTCTATAGCCAAATTCGACAAAGCCTTTCTGTCTATTATAATATTGGCTTTCTTTAATCCGTTTATAAATTTGCTGTATGATATTCCCAAAGGTCTGCAAGCGGCGTTTATACGCAAAGTCCATAATCTCCTCATCATTCTTTTTTTCTGTCTTCTGTCTCTATAAGCGTATTTTAAACCTCTTATTACGGCTTCTTTAGCCTGTTTCATCTGTTTGCTATGAGAACCGTAATAGCCTTTAGCCATTTTTAATATTTTTTTAACTTTATGTTTTCTTACCGTTCCGCTGACCGCTCTCATTTTTATCTCCTTTACTATTTAACCGCCATAAGGCATTAATCTTGGCATTTCAGCCATATTGGTATCGTCCGCTATTTTAGCTTTTCGATATTTTCTTTTCGTATCGGGTCTTTTATGCAAAAATTTATGACTTCCGAACGCATGAGCGAATTTTACTTTTCCATTTTTAGAAAATCTAAAACGTTTTTTCGCTCCGCTTTTGGTTTTCAATTTCTGTCTCATAATTTTCCTCTTTTAGTTTTTAATTTATGCTCATCTACACATATGATAAGTATGCATAGCCAGTGGGCTTATTATTATATTTCTTTATTTTCCCTTTTATCCAAATCGGAAGAAGATTTCTTTATTTTAACGGGGCTTAAAACCGCCGACAAATTTCTTCCTTCCATTTTTGGAGGTTTTTCCGTAGCAGCTTCGTTTTCCAAATCTTTTATAATTTTGGCTATAAGGTCGTATCCAAACTCCGTATGAGCCATTTCTCTTCCTCTAAACATTATGGTAATTTTAACCTTATTGCCTTCGTTTAAGAATTCGCTTATATGCTTCATCTTAAAATTATAATCATGAACGCTTATTTGCGGGCGCATCTTAATTTCTTTAAGTTGCACAAGTTTCTGTTTCTTTTTAGCTTCTTTATTTTTCTTTTGAAGTTCGAATTTATATTTTCCGTAATTTATAATCTTACAAACGGGTGGGACAGCGTTAGGCACTATCTCCACCAAATCCGAATCTTCTTCTCGGGCAAGCGCTATGGCGTCTTTAATATTCATAACGCCTAAACTTCCTTTTCTATCATGCACTACCCTAACTTCGCTAGCGGTAATAAACTGATTTATTCTCTCTCCTTCTCTTCTTACCGTAGCCATTATTACTCTACCTCATGTAGAAAATATAGAATCATTCATTCTCTCCTTAGATTCTTTTTTAAGTTTTTCTATAAACTCAATTAAATCCATATCCTTTATTTCTTTAGACGAACGAGTCCTTATAGATAACTTTCCGCTCGTTAATTCGTCTGCTCCTATTATAACCGTATACGGAGTTCTTTGCAAGCGGTATTTTTTTATTTTAGTCCCCAAATTATCGTTTGAGTCGTCAATTTCTACTCTAAAGCCTTCCACTTTTAAAGACTCCGCTATTTCTTTAGTTCTGTCTATTTGATTTTTATCGTTAAGAACATTCACTACCGCCACTTGCAAAGGCGACAACCATAAAGGGAATTTTCCGTTATAATGTTCGGTTAATATTCCTATAAATCTTTCCATAGAACCCAATATCGCTCTATGAAGCATAACGGGAGTATGTTTTCTTCCGTCTTTTCCTTCATAACTTATTTCAAATCGCATAGGAAGAGAAAAATCAACTTGCAAAGTTCCGCATTGCCAATTTCTATCCAACACATCTTTAATATGAAAATCGATTTTAGGTCCGTAAAAAGCTCCGTCTCCTTCGTTGATTTTATATGATATATTTAATTTATCCAAAGCGTTAATAAGAGAATTTGTAGCAAGTTCCCAAGCCTCGTCCGTTCCTATAGATTTTTTAGGTCTTGTAGAAACGAATATTTCAAAATTCTTAAATCCAAAATCCTTATAAACGGACAAATAATACTCGATAGTATTTATAACCTCGTCTGGAAATTGTTCTTCGGTGCAAAATATATGAGCGTCATCTTGAGTAAAAGCTCTAACTCTAAAAAGTCCATGCAAAGCGCCGGAAAGCTCATGCCTATGAACGAACCCCAATTCCGCAACCTTCAAAGGCAAATCTCTATAACTATGAATATTGGAATTATAAACGATTAATCCTCCCGGACAGTTCATCGGTTTAATTGCAAATTTAGTTTCGTCTATTTCGGTAAAATACATGTTTTCTTTATAATTATCCCAATGTCCGCTTCTATGCCATAACTCTTCGTTAAGAATCGCGGGAGTTTTTATTTCGACATATCCTCGTTTTTCATTTTCATTTCTTATATAAGATTCTACCTCTTTATAAATAATCATTCCTCTAGGATGCCAAAAAGGAAAACCCGGTCCTTCATCATGAAAACTAAATAAATTTAATTCTTTTCCCAATTTTCTATGGTCTCTCTCTTTAGCCTCTTTAAGTTTTTTAAGATAATTATCCAAAGATTCTTTACTTTCAAAAGCCGTTCCGTATATGCGAGACAACATTTTATTATTAGAATCGCCTCTCCAATAACTGCCCGCAACCGACATCAATTTATAAGATTTCAAATAACCGGTAGAAGGAACATGAGGACCTCTGCATAAATCTATAAAATCTCCCTGTTCATAAAAAGAAACCGTATCGGCGTCTATATCCTCTATTATTTCAACTTTATACGGTTCTTTATTTTTCTTAAAATATTCTATAGCGTCTTTTTTAGTCATTATTTTTCTTACTACGGGAATATTTTCTTTTATTATTTTTTTCATTTCTGCTTCGATTTTGGGCAAGTCCTCGTCCGTAAAAGGTTTGTCGGTATCGAAATCATAATAAAAACCATCCTTAATCGCGGGTCCAATCGTAACTTGAACATTTGGATATAGTCTTTTAACGGCATGCGCCATTAAATGACTCGTAGAATGTCTCAATATTTCAAGTCCTTCGGATGATGTCGTAAGTATCAATTCTAAATTTCCGTCAGTTTCGGGTATATAGGTTAAATCCACTTCCTGCCCGTTAAATTTAGCGGCTATAGAATCTTTCGCTTCTTTTTTTAAATTTTCTTTAATGAAATCTAATAAAGAAACTCCTTCGGCTATATCATAATATTTACCAGAAAAATTAATTTTTGACATTACATCACCTCTTGAATCGATACTTAAATTTTATAATAATAATTTAATTAATAACTAAAATATTTTATCATATATAAATTGAATAGTCAACCGTTGAATTAAAATAAATATCAAATGAATATGAAATTATAAAACATTAAAACTATTGATTTTTTTATTCATATAGTATATATTTCAATTAAATTTTTACGGAAAAAACTATGATACCAAAATTACATTTGAAAATAGTAGAAAGATTCAGGGAGATTTTCGGGCAAAAAGGCGACGCTAAATTGTATTTTGCGCCGGGAAAAGTTAATATAATCGGCGAACTTATAGATTATTCGGGCGGAAATACGATAACGGCAGCTATAGATAGAGGAACTTATATAGTTGCAAGAAAGCGACCCGATTCTAAAGTTAATGTTTACGCTCATTCATTTAAAGCTAGAAAATCGTTTTCTTTAGACGATTTAGAAAAAACTAAAGAAGACGAATGGCTTATATACTTTAAGGGAGTATATTCGAATCTGCTAGAAAAAGGCTATAAAGTCACGGGAATCGACATATATGTTTATACTGATTTGCCTTTCAATACTTCTTTAGCTTCCTCGAGTTCTCTATGCGCCTGTTTAACTTATGCTATTTTAGATTTAAACGGAATATATAATGTAGAGCCTTTGGAAAAAGCAAAATTATCCTACGAAGGCGAAAAAAAATACGCTTCGCAAAAAACTTCTTTAACCGACCATGTCACGATATTTATGGGTAAAGAAAATCAATTATTTTTCTTTAATATGAACTCTTTAGAATATGAATATTTCGATTTCAATTTTGGCGAATATTGTATGGCGGTTGTAAACAGCAATAAAAAGCGAAATTCAAGCGATAGCGAATATAATGCAAGAAGAAGAGAATGCGAAAATGCCTATAAAAAACTTAAAGAGAAAAAACCAAATTTGAAATCCTTATGCGATTTAAAGCCTAAAGACGCCGAATTTATAAAATCTAATCTTCAAAACAAAGAAATGCGAAGAGCTTTATATGTTTCAGCCGAACAGGATAGAGTTAATCAGGCGGTTAAAGCTATAAAAAAAGGCTCTATAAAAGATTTGGGCTCTTTAATACTCAAAACACATGAAGGATTAAGCAAATTATACGAAGTTTCGACGGCGGAGTTGGATATTTTGGTGGAAGAATCGATAAATATGGACGGAGTTATGGGAGTTTGTATGATTGGAACGGGATTTGGAGGCGGAGTTTTAATGTTCCTTAAAAAAACCGAAGTTGAAAATGTTATAGAAAATCTTTATGCAAAATATAAAGAAAAAACTAGAAGAGACGCCGATGTTTATATAGTAAAACCTTCAAACGGAACGAGAATCCTTCCCGTAGAAGAGTAGTGGAAAATAAATATAATAAAAGTTGGAAATTAAAATGACATTATCAGAAATAAAAAATATCGTATCGGACATTAAAGAACAAACGGAAATTTTAAGGGGGTATCTTTGACCCAGATTCGATTTATAAAAGAATAAAAGAGATTGAAGAAATATCTTCGAAAGACGATTTTTGGAACGACAATATATCCGCTCAAAAATTAATGAAAGAGAGAATGATTCTGCTTGATAAAATAGAACCGGTTGACAATCTTATAAAAAATGCGAATAATATATACGAACTTACGGAACTTGCCATAAACTCTAACGATAGCGAAATGGAAGCGGAACTTGAAAACGAATGTTTAGAATTGCAAAAAGTTTTTAACGAACTTGAAACTAAAAATTTATTTTCGGGAGAATTCGACAGCAAGAACGCTTATTTGACTTTAAATGCTGGTGCTGGCGGAACGGAAAGTTGCGATTGGGCTTCGATGCTTTCGAGAATGTATGTTCGTTTTTGCGAAAGGCATGGATGGACGGTTGAAACTACGGACGAACTTCCCGGAGACGAGGCTGGAATAAAGCAGATAAGTTTTTACATTCAAGGCTTATACGCATACGGATATTTGCGTTCGGAAATAGGAGTTCATAGACTTGTGCGAATATCTCCATTTGATGCCAACGCTAAAAGACATACTTCCTTCGTGGCAGTTAGCGTTATGCCCGATATAGACGAAGATATAGAAGTCGACATAAATCAGGCAGATTTAAGAATAGACACTTACAGAGCTTCTGGAGCTGGAGGACAGCATGTAAATAAAACTTCTTCTGCTATAAGAATAACTCATATACCGACAAATATCGTAGTTCAATGTCAGGCGGAAAGAAGTCAACATAATAATAAAGATATGGCGATGAAGATGCTTAAGGCGAAACTCTATCAGCTTGAAAAAGAAAAATTGGATAGAGAGAAACAAAAAATAGCGGGAGAAAAAACGGATATCGCTTGGGGAAATCAAATCAGAAGTTATGTGTTTCAACCTTATCAGTTGGTTAAAGACTTGAGGACGGGACATGAAAGCGGAAATATGAATTCGGTTATGGACGGAAACATAGACGAATTTATAGCGTCTTATTTGAAACGGCAGATTAGCAAATAGATTATAAATATTATGAAAAGTTTTAAATTAGAATCGAACTTCAAACCTTCGGGAGACCAAAATCAGGCTATAGAAAATTTGGTAAAAGGGCTTGAAAATAAAAACAAATATCAAACCTTACTTGGGGTAACGGCAAGCGGAAAAACTTTCACCATAGCAAATGTTATAGAAAAAGTAAACAGACCGACTCTCGTTCTATCGCATAATAAAACTTTAGCGGCTCAACTTTATAGAGAGCTTAAGGATTTTTTCCCAAGTAATGCAGTCGAATATTTCGTTTCCTATTACGATTATTATCAGCCCGAAGCTTATGTTCCCGCTAAAGATTTATATATAGACAAAGACGCTTCCATTAACGACGAAATTGACAGATTAAGACTTAAAGCCACAACCTCATTGCTTGAAAGAAGAGATGTTATAATAGTGGCTTCGGTTTCTTGCATATACGGATTGGGTTCGCCCGAAGATTATAGACAATTATATATATCCGTAGAAAAAGACGGGGAATACGACAGAGACGCCATTATAGAAAAATTGGTTTCGATACAATACGATAGGACGAGAGACATACTTGAGAGAGCTAAATTTAAAGTTATAGGCGACACTTTGGAGATAATGAGTGCGTATTCGGACGAAGTTATAAGAATAGAATTTTTTGGCGATATAGTCGAAAGAATAACGAAAATAAATCCAATAACAAAAAAACAAATATCGGAACAAGACAGAGTCGTAATATATCCTGCAAAGCATTTCGTTACGGGAGAAGTTAAATTAAATAAAGGAATAAAACTCATAGAAAAAGAACTTAAAGAACAGTATGATAAATTTCAAAGCGAAGGAAAACTTATAGAAGCGGAAAGATTATACGGAAGAACAAAATACGATTTGGAAATGCTTAAAGAAGTAGGTTATTGCTCGGGTATAGAAAATTATTCTCGTCATTTGGCTGGCAGAAAAGAAGGAGAGCGTCCAGCCTGTTTAATAGATTATTTTCCCGAAGATTTTTTAACTGTTATAGACGAATCGCATGTAAGCGTCCCGCAAATAAGAGGAATGTTCCATGGAGACAGAAGCAGAAAAGAAACTTTGGTAAAATATGGCTTCAGACTTCCGTCAGCATTGGACAACAGACCTTTATTTTTTGAAGAATTCGAAAAACTAACGGGAGATACGATATATATAAGCGCCACTCCGGCGGAATACGAGATAAAAAAGAGTGCTCATGTCGTAGAGCAAATAATAAGACCTACGGGATTATTGGACCCGATTATAGAAGTTTATCCTATAGACGGGCAGATAGACAAAATAATCGAAGAAATTAAAAAAGTAGTCGCAAGAAACGAAAGAATATTTATAACAACTTTAACTAAAAAAATGGCGGAAGATTTAACAAAATATTTGAACGAGCATGATGTTAGAACGAGATATTTGCATTCGGATATTCACACGGTCGAGAGAGTGGAAATAATAAGAGATTTGAGGCTTGGAGAATTCGATGTGTTGGTTGGAATCAATCTTTTAAGAGAAGGACTCGATGTTCCCGAAGTATCTTTAATATTGATATTGGATGCCGACAAAACGGGATTTTTAAGAAACACTACGACTCTTATACAAACCATAGGACGAGCCGCAAGAAATGTAAACGGAAGAATCGTAATGTTTGCCGATACTATAAGCGACGCGATGAAAGTAGCCATAGAAGAAACCAACAGAAGAAGAGAAAAACAAATAAAATACAACGAAGAAAATAATATAACTCCAAAAACCATAGTAAAAAAAATACAGGACATAATCGAGCGAGAGGATAAAGTCGAAACTTCTTACGAACTTCATTTCGATTTTAGAAGATTCAACGATGAAGTAAAAATAGACCCTAAAAAAGAAAGTAAAAACTATATAAAAGAGCTCGAAAAAGAAATGAAAAAAGCTTCCGACAATTTGGAATTTGAAAAGGCTATAGAGATAAGAGAGAGAATAAATCAATTAAAAAAATTAAAACCTTCAAATAAAAGCAATGTAAGAAAGGTAAAATAAAAATTAAAAAAATGACTACAAAATGAAAATCACTACACAGAAATTATAAATATGCTTAAACCATATAAATTTTTACAGAAAAAAGTAATAAATAATTAACTTTTAGTTTTTTCAATTAGTTTAATATCGCTTATTATCATATTTTTATCGACGGCTTTACACATATCCCATATTGTAAGAGAGGCAATACTCACGGCAGTTAAACTCTCCATTTCTATACCCGTTTTATAATTACACTTACAATAAGATTCTATAACTATGCCATCTTCTTCAATTATAAAATCTAAAGATACTTTTTCTATATTTATATTATGACATAAAGGGATTAAATTCGAAGTCTGTTTCGCTCCGATTATGCCTGCAATTCTTGATACGGATAAAACATCGCCTTTCTTAATATTATTTTCATTTATAAGTTTAAGTGTATCTTTAGATAAATAAATTTTTCCTCTTGCTTTTGCAGTTCTTGCTACATTTTTTTTATTCGATATTTCAACCATATTTGCTTTACCGCTACTGTCTATATGAGTTAATTTTTTATTATAATTATTATTAGACATTTTAGCCCCCTATCATACTCAAAGATTCTACATCGCTATAACTTCCACTTTTAGGTTTAATATTTATTGATTGTATTATAGAGCCTCTTATATCGTTAAAATCCACTTTAACTTTTATATTGCTATGAAGACAGCTAAGCAAATATCCATCCGAAAGTAATCTAATTTTATTACAATATTTACATTTCATTGGTCTATCATATTCTGAAGAATCTTCTTTTTGTTCATTAACATTATAAAATTTTATAGTTTGTAATTTGGCGTTAATACTATCTGCATATTTACATAATTCAGGAAGTTCATTTTTACTTATGTCATCATAAATCACCACATTAATCTTTAATTTAAATCCAAGTTTATAAGCTTCCTCTATTCCTCTTAAAACTAAAAATAAATCTCCGCCTCTCGTAATATTTTTATATCTTTCGGCATTTAAAGTATCCAAAGAAATATTAATTGAATTTAATCCCGCTTTTTTTAATTTATAAGCCATATTGTAAAGAAAAATTCCATTGGTAGTCATAGCGATTGTATCTATATTTTCAATAGTGCGAATCATTTTAATAAGCGCTTCTATATTTTTACGAACTAAAGGTTCACCGCCAGTTATTCTAATTTTATTAATTCCTAATTTTGAAGCCTCTTTTACTATCTCGTATATTTGCTCGTATCTTAATATATCGTTATGAGATTTTTTTATAATTTCATTTTCAGGCATACAATAAACGCATTTTAAATTGCATCTGTCCGTAATAGATATTCTCATATAATTAATTTCTCTCTCAAATGAATCTAACATCTACTATATCTCCCGATTTTATATTTTCAATTCCTATATCTATTTTTAATATTCCGTTAGCTTCGGAAAAAGATGATATCATAGAAGAATTATTATAATTTATAAGGTTAGCGTATAATTTTGTATTTTCAAAATATAATTGAACTGGGACATATTCAAGCCTTTCAGTATCCCTTCTATTAAAATTTTCAGAAAGTATGGCATTTATATAACTATTGTCATATAATAATCCTAATGAAGATAATATATAAGGTTTAACCATAATTTCAAAAGTCATATAAGCCGATACGGAATTGCCGGGCAAAGCAAAAACAGCTTTATTATTAAACTTTCCAAAAAATAGAGGCTTGCCGGGCTTCATAGCCAAACCATGAAATATTTGATTAACTCCTATATCGCATAATATTTTATAAACATAATCAAAATCTCCCATAGATACTCCGCCTGTTATTAAAACTATATCATTTTCATTTATAGCTTTATCAAGTATCGTTCTTATTTCATTTTTATCGTCTTTTACTCTTCCGTAAAATTTACCATTACAAGACAAATCTAAGGCGCTGTTTAAAAGCATAGGAGCATTAGCATCATATATTTCGCCTTCTTTTAAAACATCTCCAATATCCGCTATTTCATTACCATTTGAAATAACGGCGACATTAATTTTCTTTTTAACATCTATTTTATCGTATCCAAATCCCGAAAGTATGGCTATATCTTTAGGCATAAGAATTTTTTTATTAAGTATTTTTTCACCTATTTTTTTATTATTTCCTTTCTTTATTATATTATTTAAATTTTCTTTTTTAGTAAATTTTATAAAAGTTTTCCCATCTTCTTCATATTCTTTAGTCCATTCTATTCTTTGAACAAAATCGCATCCTTTGGGAACAACTGCTCCTGTCATAATTTTAACGCATTCTCCATCTTTAATTTCTATATTCTTAAAAGAACCTGCCTCTATTATACAATTTTCTATTAATGTATAAGTATCTCCGTTATAATTCGTATAAGCGTAACCATCCATAGAAGATTTATTGAAAGGAGGGTCGTCAGTTTTTGCAAATGTTTCGTTAGACAAAACCCTATTATAAGATTCAAATATTGATATATTCTCATCTCCATAATCTTCAATATTTTTTAAAACTAACTTTAACGCATCATCCGGATGTAAAAATGTTCTTGCCATTATTTTCTCCAAAATATTAAAAGTTTAATTTTTTTATCTTAAAAATAAAATACTTTCTCTTTTAAAACCTAAATTTATAATATTCTCTATTTTATAATTTTTAGAGTAATTTTCTTTACTAAACTCCCAAACTATATTAACATTATCTTTAGACTTTAATGGCTTAAGTATTATCATATAGGAAAATATATCTTCGATGACTTTCACTATTTTACATTCCAAATTAAATACATCATCGTTCAATATATTGTTAAAATTGTCAAAAAAATAATGCGCTCTTATACCTATATAATTTATATTATTGTCATTAAAACTATTCTTAAACTCTAAAGTTATATTCCAATCGATTATTTCTATTTTTTTATCGGATATAACTTTTACCTTTGAAAAATTTTTACATCCTGTTAAAATGGCCGCAAAATGAGTTCTGGGAGCGCTAAATAAGTTATATTTACTTTCGATTATGTCAAATTTTCCGCTATTTAAAACGCCAATCTTATCGCATATTCTATAAACTTCGTCTCTACTATGTGAAACAAATAAAGAAACTCCGTCAAAACCTTTAATCTTATCCATAATAAACTGCTCAAGTTCCCATTTTATATAATAATCTAAAGCGCTTAAAGGTTCGTCAAGCATTAATATATTTGGGGAAGATATAAATATTCTTGCCAATGCCGTTCTCTGTTGTTCGCCTCCCGATATTTCTCTCGGATATCTATTTCTTATTTTATATATAAAAAATTTTTTCATTATATCTTCCATACTGTTAAAGGATTTATTTTTATCTCTTATTCCAGATTTTATATTCTCTTCAACTGTCATATTTGGAAATAATGCGTAATTTTGAAATAAAAAACCTACATTTCTCTTTTGCGGTATTATATTAATATTCTTTTTAGAATCAAAAAAAACTTTTCCGTTATATTCTATATGTCCACTGTCAGGTTTTTCTATTCCAGATATACATTTCAAAACCATACTTTTACCACTACCTGAAGCTCCCAAAATTGCAAAAACATCTTTATCTACTTCAAATCGTATATCCAAATTGAAATTGGATAATTTTTTTTTAATATCTACTATTAATCCCATAAAACAAATTAAATACCTTGTTTATAATATTTTTTTATAAAAGATGCGCTTGGAACAAATATATTCATAAGCATAATACTTATAAAAGATATAGAAACTATTATTATAACCCACTTAAAGGCAAGTTCTCTGTCTCCCGATTGAACTGCCGTATAAATAGCAAGAGATATTGTCTGAGTTTTATTTGGTATATTTCCCGCTATCATTATTGTAGCTCCAAACTCTCCAAGCGAACGAGTAAACGATAATATAGTTCCCGATAATATTGATTGCCAGCTATTTGGTAATATTATTTTCCAAAATATCCAATTTTCCGATTTTCCTAAAGTTCTAGCCGCATTTATTACATTATTGTCAATCTGTTCAAAAGCCCCCCTACTCGTTCTATACATTAAAGGAAAGGCGACTATAAAAGAAGCTAATATAGCGCCTTTTAAATCAAATACAAATGAAATTCCTACTTTACTCAACAAACCACCTATAAAAGAATTCCTGCCAAAAATTAAAAGTAGAAAAAATCCCACAACCGTAGGAGGCAGAACTAAAGGTAAGGTAAATATTATATCAAACAAAAAAGAAATTTTTTTTATACGAACAATTATTATAGCGGCATATATTCCAACAAAAAAAGTTATTATAGTCGAAACAAAAGCCACTTCAATAGATAATATAAAAGGAGTCATTTCCATTTTGCAATTTACCTTACAATTAATAGTTTTAATATTATTTATTCATTAGCTGAACTAAAGCCATATCTTTTAAATATTTCCATAGAAGAGTCTGTAGAAATATAATCTATAAACTTTTGAGCCTCTTCTACATTACTAGAAGAATTTATAATAGCTATAGGATAAATAACTCTTTTATGGCTTCCTTCTGGAGCTTGAGTTATTATATTTATATTATTAGCTATTTTAGCGTCAGTTTCATAAACTATACCACAATCTACCTCGCCCGTTTCAACCCATGAAAGAACATTCCTAACATCCGAACCATAAATAGATTTAGATTTAACGATATCCAAGATTGATAAATTATTTAATATTTCTTCAGAATATTGACCAACCGGAACACTTTTAGGTTCTCCAAGTCCTATTTTTTTTACATTAGGATTAGCCAAGTCGTTAAAGGATTTTATATTTAAAGTAGAATCAACCGGCGTAATAAGGACAACTTTATTTTCTAATAAATTCTTTCTCGTATCTATCTCTATTAATCCTTTTTCTTCCAAAGCATCCATCTGCTTTTGGGCTGCAGAAAAGAATATATCCGCGGGCGAACCCGATTCTATTTGAGTTTGTAAAGCTCCAGACGATGCAAATGAAAATGTCACCGTAACTCCCGTTGTGTCTTTATAGGTTATGGCAAGTTCGGTTAATACATCCGTTAAACTTGCAGCAGCCAATACTAAAACTTCTTTACCTTCTGTATCTCCTGTTTTTGGATTGCAAGAAACAATACCAAATAAAGATACTGCCAACAAAAATTTTAACTTGTTCTTGAACATAAAATTTCTCCTTAAATTTAAAAAATTAATATCTAATAATATCGTATTATAACAAAAAAAAAAAAAAAATGTCAACAAAAATATAAAAAAAAATTAATGTTCCGCTCCATTAATCATATCTACAATATGAGAAAGCAATGGAATTATTAAATTAATACAAAATATAGCCCCATTCACGCTTCCTGGAAAATTAACCACAAATACTTTATCATTAATACCACTGTAACCTCTAGATAAAGATGCAAATATGGTTTCTTTCATAGATTCGGCTCTTAAATATTCGGAAATACCCAAAACCTCTTTTTTACAAAAATCTTTTGTAGCTTCTGGCGTAACATCTCTTTCTGAAAGCCCCGTTCCACCAGTAGTTATTATAATATCAAAATTATCTTTATTTTCTTTTAGAGTATTTAATATTATATCATATTTGTCTGGAATAATAATTTTTTCTATTTTGTAAATCAAACTTTCTTTAATAAAATACTTTTCAAGTAAATTTACTATAGCTTTTCCAGATTTATCTTCGTATACACCATTAAAAGCTCTATCCGATACTGTAATAACAAGTATTCTCAATAGTTATATCCCCTCCCTTCACAACGCTTAAAAATATTCCTCTTTGAGGCATTATGCATGCTCCAACAAGTTTTTTTATATCGCAGCCTTTGTGACATTCCTTGCCTAGCTTTGAAACTCTTAAAATCGTATCCCCTATATATATATTAGTTCCCAAAGGAAGCGAAAATAGTTCAATACCTTTAGTGGTTATATTCTCCGCATAATCTCCCGGCTTTAATTCTATATTCATTTTTTTATTGTTATATTCTATATCCTCTATAGCGAGCATAGAAACCTGCCTATCTTTAGCCCTGCCAAAATGTCCATCATTAAGAACGCCTTTATCTTTTACTAAAGTTATTTTATATACGGGACTTTTAACCGACCCAACTTTCTCTGATATATTCAGAGACACTATACTAAATTTTTTTTTATCCATAAATTTACTAATAAAAATTATTATACATAAACTCTCTATTCTATAATAAAGTTTTATGTATTTATTTTATATTTTTCAATAATATTTTCTAAAAAACTTTGTCAAAATTATATTCAAGCAAAGCTTTATCTTATTAATATTATAATAAAAATCTTATTTTCAACTATAATTTTTAAAAATTCAATATAAATCTTCCCTTATATCTATATCCTTCAATTTATTTTCATCTACAGTATAAAAAAATGCATCACTAATATTATTTTTTATTATATTTAAAGCTCCGTTATCCCCTTTTAAATTTAATATATCGTCTTTATATTTAATTGAAAAAATAGCAGGATTCGAAGGTCTATTATTTGTATACATTGCCCCTATATTCTTTTGGCTATAATAAAAATATTTGAGAAACCTAAATATATCGTCACAATTTAAAAAAGGATTATCGCATACAAAAAAAGCAAATGAATCAGCGTTTATTTTTAACGCTTCTTCAGTTCCCAAAACTATAGAACTACTTATACCCGTATAATGTTCTTTATTATATATAGCTTCATAATCTTTATTTTCAAATTTTTTATTTAATATTTTATCGAATATACTTATTACTAAAATTGATATATCTATATGCTTTAGTTTTTTATCTTTATTTAAATTATTTTTAACTTCCGATAGTTTTTCTATAGTGTTTTCAAATAAAGTTTTTCCGTTTAAACCTTTAAAAGAGTGTAAAAGCTTATTGCTTTTAAATCTTAAAGAACTACCAGATGCCAATATTATAAAAGTTGTTTTTTTAAAATTACTGATAGAATTTTCTGTCATATCATTTAAATGAAGTTTTATATTAATATCTTTATATTGATTTTTTAATTTTTCAACATAATATTTGTTTGAGATATATTTTATAAAATTTAAATCGACTTCTTTATTATAGTCTATCTCTTTTAACAAATTATATCTATAACAACACTCTGATATTTTTCTTCCTATGGCATGAAGTCCCATAACTATAATAATCTCGCTAATATAACTTGTAATAAAATATGGTATAACAGGCTCTTTGTCGTTTGGTATTTTTAATGCATGATATTTTGAACCATCGGCTTCTATAAATATGATATCTGCAAATTTTAAAGTATTTTTTAATTCTTTATCGCCTACATAAGTTAATTTATCTTTATCAAATTCTTTTCCAAGCACAATTATATTATTATTTTTAAATGTGTCGTTTTCTATATGCGAAACATAACTTTCTGTTTTAAATATTTTTGTTGTCGTTGTAATTACTACTTTTTTATTTTTGTATTGTTTAGAAAGGAAATTTATATAGGATGTTTTCCCGCCTGCTCCGCATACTATTATTACTTTAGACATAATTATAAATTTCTTATTTTCCTTCTATTTTCAATTGTAGCTCTTTTCATTATAAGCTCTGCAGCTATACTTACTGCTATTTCTTCCGTGCTTTCGGCTCCTATTTGCAAACCTATAGGAGCGTTGACTCTTGATACAATTTCATCGTCATATCTTTCTTCATTTTTTAATTTATCATGAAGATTTTTAATTTTATTTTTACTTCCTATCATACCTATATATGCAGATTCTGTTTTTAAGGCATTTTTTTCCACTATATAATCATAAACATGTCCTCTAGTTAATATCACTATATAATCGTCTTTTGTTATATTTATTTTTTCAAATATTTTATTATAATCTTCCACATATATTTTATATGCATTAGGAAATCTATATTTATTTGCAAATTCTTCTCTATCGTCTATGACTACGCATTTAAATCCTATCTTATAAAGCAAATCTACTAAATCTAAAGACACATGCCCGCCTCCAAATATGTAAACGGTTCTCTCTTTAAGATATTCCTCTTCTAACATTTTATTTACCGTATCTACTCCTTCAGTAGAATTCAAATATAAAAAATTAATCTCTACGGAACCTCCACAAATCATCCCTATACCGCCTAATTCTTCAGGTTTCAAATCGTATACTTTAGAAGCATTTTCTTTTTTTTCCAATAACTCAAATCCATCTCGTAATGTTTTAAATTCTAAAAGTCCTCCTCCTATAGTTCCTATATTCTTTTCTTCGTTATTATCTTTATAAATAATCATTAAAGTGTCGGATGTCCTTGGAGAAGAACCATAAGAGTTGGCTATTTTAATAATCTCTATTTCTATATTTTTATTTAATAGATTCAAAGATTCTTTTAATATATATTTAGAAGTCATTATATATTCCTTTTAATCGAAATTAAATATTTACCGTCTTATTAATAAAATATTCTATTAAATTTAACGCCGTTTTTTTTCTATATAAAGCCGTTGACCTTGCGCTATCTCTTGGATTCATTATCAAAGAATATTCATTTTTTATATCTTCTATATTATCTACCCAATCCTTAATTTTCGAAGTAATAAATTTATTTTCTATTTTTTCATCTCTAGTTATTGTAGTCCCTAAAGTGCAAAAACTTATAATAAATTTATAATTTGAATTTTCTTTTACAACTAAAAAACATGACGCTAATTTAGACAAAGCGTTTGCTTTTCTTGTGCCTATCTTTTTATAAAACGAACTATGATAAACTTGTTTTTTTATTATTATATGGGTTAATATCTCGTTGTCTTTAATAATAGTCTTACTAACTCCGGTTATAAAATCTTTTATTCTTACATCTCGTTGAGAATTTTTGCTTTTTAATCTAAGTATAGCATCCATAGCGTATAAAGCAGGTAAACTATCCGCAGAAGGAGAAGCATTACAAATATTTCCCCCTATAGTTGCAATATTTCTAATAGGAGGTCCTGCTATACCTAAAGCGCTCTCTTTAATTACATCAGGAATAATATCCGACTCTATTATCTCATTAAAAGTTGTCGTAGCTCCTATTATAATATTATCATTATCCTCGTTTATACCTCTTATAGAATCGATGTTTTGCAAAAATAATACAGGTCTTTCAAATCTAACCAATAAATTACTTCCTCTTAAATACTCTACCATTAAATCCGTTCCTCCCGCAAAAGGTATAGCATTATATTTATCTCTTATATCCAAAGCTTCATCTATATTTTCTACAATAAAATTGTTTACCATAAATTATTACCCTCCTTAGATGCTCTTAATACCGCATTAACGATATGGTCGTATCCTGTGCAACGACATAAATTACCCGACAAGCCTCGTCTAACCTGTTCTTCGGTAGGCTTTCCACCAGTTTTACTTAAAATAACTTCTGACGACATAACCATTCCCGGAATACAAAAACCGCATTGAACAGCGCCTTCGTTTAAAAAAGCTTGAACTACAACTTTGCCTCTATCGGTTTTTGTGTATCCCTCAATAGTAACTATATTTTTACCTTCGCATAAAGCTATAGGTATAAGACATGAATTTACTACTTTCCCGTCAAAAAATACGGCACATGCCCCACATTCTCCTTCTCCACAACCTTCTTTTGTTCCCGTAAGTTTAAGTTCGTCTCTTAGAAAATCTATTAATCTAGTCAAAGGATTTAAGTCGGTTGTTATCTGTTTTTCATTAACTTTAAAACTTATAGACATTATAATACCTCCACAACATTTTCTGGTAGAATAGGAATTCTATTAAAATGATATTTTAAAGCGTTCTCCATAGCTCCCGCATAAGCAGCGGCCGCTCCATCAAAAGTGAGTTCGCCTATACCTTTAGCTCCCGAAGGACCATAATTATAAGGCTCTCCCATTATACAAGTATTTATTTCGGGCAAATCTAAAGAAGTTGGAATCATATAATCAGACATCTTTACCTGTAAATATCTTCCGTCCTTATCTACAACTTTTTCCAATCCGCCCCAACCTAAGGCTTGAGCCATTCCGCCTTTTATTTGCCCCTCGACTATTTTCTCGTCTATGGCATAACCACAATCGAATACGCCCCAAACTCCCTTTATTTTCACCTCAAAAGTAACCTTATCTATTTCAACTTCGACAACATTTATACCTAATCCATAACTTGGATAAGCGTCTCCTCTAAAATTTGTAGTATCCCAATCTATAATATGTTCTGGATGTTTATAGTTTTCTATTATTTCAATCTCTTCGCCTTCATCCCATCTTTCTCTCAATTTTTTAGAAGCCTCTTGAACCAAATATCCTACTATTATTATAGAACGAGAAGCAACGGTAGGACCAGTATTAGGAACTATGTCTGTATCATATTCTTCTATATCTATATTCTCTATTGGAATATTCAAATTATACGCAGCTATTTTTCTAAAAGTAGTATGAAGTCCTTGCCCTATTTCAGTATTAGAAGTTAATATTTTAACTCTATTTCCTTTTTTTAACATTTTTAACTTAGCTTTAATTATATCTCTTTCTCCGCTTCCAGTAAAAGCACACCCATGCAAAAAACATGATATGCCAATACCCTTGTAATAACTATTATTATATGCTTTATATTTGTTTTCATAATCAGAAGCTTTTAATATCCAATTAAGCATTTTTGGAAGTATTATATTATCATGAAATTTACCGCCTGTTACAGTAGTATCGTTTTTTTTAATAAAATATTTTTTTCTAAGTTCTAAAGGGTCCATTCCTATTTTTTTAGCCACATTATCCATAGCTCTCTCTATAGCAAATATAGCCTGAGGAGCTCCAAAACCTCTAAACGCGCAAGAAGGAACTTTATTAGTCGCATAAGCTCTACCAAAAATTCTTACATTAGGAAAGTTATATACATTAGTAGCAGTATATGTGCATCTCTGCATTATTACCCTAGAATTAGATTCGTAAGCTCCGGCATCCATATCAGATAATATATCGACAGCTATTATATTATTATCATTATCAAGCCCTATTTTAATTTTTATCTCGGCTGGCTGTCTTTTAACTGTATAAGCCATATCTTCCTGTCTATCTAAAATAAGTTTAACGGTTTTTTTAGTTTTACTGGTTGCAACCGCGACAGCTGCTGCCAAAGCATCCGGATAATGTTCTTTTCCGCCAAAACCTCCGCCTATTGGAGGGGCGATAACTCTCAATTCCGAATCTTCAATTCCTAAAACAGGAGCTACTGCATGACGAACATAATACGGACATTGAGTGGAAGAATATAAAGCAACTTTATTATTTTCCCATACTCCGACGCATCCGTTAACTTCCATATACAGATGTTCTTGATATGGAGTATAATAAGTCTCTTCAACTATAGTTTTTGCTCTGCTAAACGCCTTATCTACATCTCCATATCCCGCTTTAAAAGAAACGAATATATTATCGTCTTTTACTATCGGACCTCCCAATAATTTTTTTGAATCCTCTATAGTAAATACTGGGGGTAAATCTTCATAATCTATAACTATCTTTTCGGCAATGTCATAAACTATATTCTTATCTGGTCCTAACACAAGCATAACAGTTTCGCCTATATATTTAACCGTATCTTCGGCAAAAGGAGGCCAATCCGCTATAACCATAGTAGTCATATTTTTACCCGGCACATCTTTATAATCTACAGTATAATAGCCATCCGGAAGTTCTGGTATGGTTATTTTTAATATTTTAGCTCTTGCTCTTTGGGAATGCACTATTTTAGCATAAAGTATATCCTTGCCAAAATCAATGTCATCTAAATATTTAATTTCGCCCGTTATCTTTCCTAAAGCGTCCACTCTTGGTATAAAATCCTTTAAATCTTTAATAAAAGTTTCCATAAGATATAAAATCCCTCCTATAATTAATTATTATTTTCCTTTGGAAAAGGAATTATAATATTTGCAACTATTGCCGTAATACAAGTTGCAACAACCGCATCTTTTAAAATAAATCTTAATATAGATGGAAGTCCTTGCACAGATTCTGGATTATTTGCAATTCCAAGTCCTAAAGCGAATGTAATTCCCATTATTAATATATTCCTTTCACTAAAACCAGCCTTTCCCAATAATTTTAATCCGTTTATCAAAATCATTGCAAATACGGTTATTACAGACCCGCCTAAAACACAATTTGGTATAACTGAAAATATTGCTCCCAATTTAGGAAGAAATCCAGATAAACATAAAATAAAAGCTCCTGTGGCTATACAAAATTTATTTACAACTTTAGTCATTGCCACTATACCTACATTTTGACCATAAGCGGTATTTGGAAGACAATTAAAAATAGCTGCTGTCGTAGAACCCAAAGCATCAGCCATAATTGCTCCAGAAGTTTCTTCTTTAGTAGCTTCCCTATCAAAAGCCGCTATTGTTATACCCGTTGTATTTCCTATGGTTTCTAACCCGGAAGCTATAAATAAAACTGCAAAATTGATTATTGCGCCAACATTAAATTCTAAACGGAAATGCAATGGTTTAGGTATATTAAACCAAGCTGCCTCATAGATAGGCTTTGTATCAACCATACCCAAAAAGAAACTAACTATATACCCTATAACAAGTCCTATCAATATAGCGCTATTTTTAAATATACCTTTTCCCACTATTTGCAAAATAAGAATTATAAATAAACATAGAAAGGCAACGAATAGATTTTTATTAGAACCGAAATCTGGCGAACCTATGCCTCCAGCAAAATAATTCACTCCTACTCCAATAAGAATACTGCCTACGGTTACAAGCATACAACCTATAACTACAGGAGGGAAAAAACGATGAAGATATTTATAATAAAAACCTATTACTACTTCTACAAGGCTTCCTAATAAACTTGCGCCGAGAACCATTCCTATTCCTCCGGTATTAGCGATGTTTATTGCGCTTGGAACAAAAGCAGACGAAGTCCCCATTACAATAGGTAAATTTCCGCCTATGCGAATATTTCCTATTTTTATTGGATAAAGTTGAATAAATGTCGTAAGCCCAGATACAAACATTGCGCATTGAATCATAATTACCAAATCAGAACCAGATAAATTGCAGGCGCCTGCAATTATCAATATGGGAGCTACATTTGAAGTAAACATAGCAAGGACATGTTGTATTCCTAAAGGGAGAGCCACAAATAAACTTGGCTTCCCTTCAAGCTGATATGCTAAATTTAAATTATGTTGTGTTATTTTTTTGTTGTTTTTCATATTAATTATACCTCTTGATTCTTTATTTATTTTGGAAGAGTAATATTTAAAATTATAGCTGTGCATGTAGCTATAACTACAGGGCTACTTCCAAATACGGTTCTTGCCCAATAAGGGAAGTGTTCTAAAGCTCCTCCAACTTGAACTACGCCCATACCTAACGCGACAGAAAGACCAACTATTAAAGTATTTCTTGGTCCCATATTTTCAGTAAATACTAATTTAATACCTGTCATAGCTATTGAAGCAAATACTGTTATTGTGGCGCCTCCTAAAACGCATGACGGAATGGTAGTAAGTAAAGCAGAAAATTTTGGAAATAAACCCGCTATTAATATTAATATTGCCGCTATAAAAAAAACTATTCTGTTTACAACTTTAGTAGTCGCTACTATACCTACATTCTGACTATAAGTAGCCGTAGGAAGGCAACCGAATAACGATGATAGAATATTTGTAAAACCATAAGCAGTAATGCCGCATTTTAATTCTTTATCCGTAGGCATTCTATCCAATCCTCCGGATGTTGTAGCCGAAAAATCGCCTATAGCCTGAACTGAATTAACGGCAAAGAGAAGCGCCATTGCAATGCAAGCGGAAGGCTCAAATTCTATTCCAAAAGGAATAAAATTTGGCGCTTGGAAAAAACCTGCGTTTACGACACTATTAAAATTAACCATACCAAAAAATAAAGCCGCTATATATCCGATTATTAATCCACCCAATATTGAAGCTAATTTCAAAAATCCTTTGGTAAATTGGTTAAAAATTACAACGGCTATCAAAGTAATAAAAGCTACTGTCCAATACTGCCATGAACCAAAAGGAACTATTTCTCCATTTATACGATATAAAGTACTTCCGCCAGCCATATATCTGACGGCTATAGGGTATAAAGAAAGTCCTATTGTAAAAACTACAGTTCCTGCAATTAAAGGAGGAAATAACTTTCTGATTTTTTCAACCGCAAATCCAAATATAATAGCTACTATACCGCCTACCACTTGAGCTCCAAATATTATAGCAAGCCCTCTTGTTCCTAAACCTGATGCTATAGACGACATAGTCGAAACATAAGCAAAACTAACTCCAATTATCATAGGAAGTTTTGCTCCTATATGATAATTTTTGGTTACAGGTATAGGAAAAAGCATAATGATAGTAGATATTGCCGCAAATATTAATGAAGATTGAACAAGAAGTATTTGTTCCTTACTTCCACTTTGTAAACCGGATGCGGATGATACTATTAATGCTGGCGTTATACAACCTACTATCATAGCTACTACATGTTGAAGAGCCAAAGGGAATGCTTGAGAGAGCTTAGGAACTCCGTCAAGTTCAAATAACGATGCTTGCGTATTTTTTCTATTTTCCATAACTAACTGCCTTTTAAAATTTATTTAGATATTCTTGTTCCCGTTTTACCATTGATGGCTTCTTTAGCTTTTTCAAGCAAAGTTATCATAGCTTCTTTGTTGTCAGATTTTTCTACAAATTGTATGCATGCCTGAACTTTAGGAAGCATAGAACCGGGAGCAAACTGCCCTTCTTCGCAATACTTTTTAGCTTCAACTATTGTCATAGAATCTAGCCACTCTTGATTAGATTTGCCAAAGTTAATTGCAACTTTTTCTACAGCGGTTAAAATAATAAGCATATCGGCATCAAGTTCATTAGCCAAAACTGCAGCTGCAAAATCTTTATCTATAACGGCAGGCATACCTTTAAGATGTTTACCTACTCTTACAACAGGAATTCCACCGCCACCGCAACAAATAATTAATGCGTTTTCATTTAACATGGCTTTTATTGCCGTATTTTCTGCTATTGATATAGGTTTTGGAGATGCTACAACTCGCCTATATCCTCTTCCCGAATCTTCTTTTACTACCCAATTTAATTCTTTAGATTTTGCTTCGCCTTCCTCTTTAGTCATAAATTGTCCTATTGGTTTAGTAGGATTTTTAAAAGCTTGGTCATTTTCATCTACTATAACTTGGGTAATTAAAGTGGATATAGGAGGTATATCTAAATTTCTATTAGAAAATTCTTCCATAAGGGCATTTTGCAAATCATAACCTATATATGCTTGACTCATAGCCACGCAAACCGATAGAGGTATATAGTTTCCAGTGTTATGGTTATTTGTATATTCCATCATAGCGTTATTTATAAAACCTACTTGAGGTCCATTGCCATGAGCTATTATAACTTCACATCCGTTTTCAACCAAATCAACTATATTTTTTGCAGTAATTTTTACAGCTTGCATCTGCTCTGAAAGAGTATTACCTAAAGCATTTCCACCAAGGGCTATAACAATTCTTTTTTTATTTTTCATAAAATACATCCATAAATTATTTTTTATTAATAAGAGTTTATAAAAATAAACTCTTATTATATCTCAATTAATTATTCTCCTAATATCCTTGGAGTTTTCCTACTTTCTAACTTTTTTAGAATATCTTGCGGATTTTTAAATTTAGATAAGAATATCATAGACGCTATAATATAAGGTTTAAAACTAGCTTCTTTGTATAAAGGGTCTCTATATCTATCAAATACTGAAGCAGCAACTTCTCCATCTTTACAGCTAACATCGTTAATATCCGCAGGCAAACAATGAAGATATAAGGCTTTACCATTTTTAGTTAACTTCATCATATCTTCGGTGCAACACCAATCTTTATAATTAGCGTTTTGAGAGAGCAATTCTTTTTCTAAAGTTTTTATACCTTCAAAATCTCCGTTTCCATAAAGATTTGTTCTTTTTTCCATAGCCTCAAAAGGCGCCCAAGATTTAGGGTAAACTATATCCGCATTTTCAAAAGCTTCTTTCATATCATTAGTGACAGTAAATTTAACTCCATTCTCTGAAGCCTGCTTTTTAGCTATAGATTCTACATCTGGCATAATCTCATAACCTTTAGGATAAGCTAAAGACACTTCCATACCTAATCTTGTAAATAAACCTACGGCGCCTTGAGGAACGGATAGAGGCTTTCCATAAGAAGGAGAATATGCCCAAGTCATAGCCACTTTTTTACCTTTAAGTTTTTCTAATCCGCCCATTTCATGTATTATATGTAATGAATCCGCCATAATTTGGGTAGGATGGTCTATATCGCATTGTAAATTAACTAAAGTAGGTCTTTGTTCTAATATACCGTCTTTATACCCTTGTTCAACAGCTTGAGCTACTTCTTTCATATATGCATTTCCTTTGCCGATATACATGTCATCTCTTATGCCGATAACATCAGCCATAAAAGAAATCATATTTGCAGTTTCTCGAACAGTTTCCCCATGTGCTACTTGGCTCTTTCCTTCGTCTAAATCTTGAACTTCTAAACCTAAAAGATTGCAAGCTGAAGCAAAAGAAAAACGAGTTCTTGTAGAATTATCCCTAAATAAAGAGATACCAAGACCTGAATCAAATACTTTCGTTGAAATATTATTTTCTCTTAAATACCTAAGAGCGTCAGCCACAGTCCAAACGGCTTTTAATTCGTCAAAAGTTTTTTCCCAAGTAAGAAAGAAATCGTTCATATACATCTTATCAAACTTAAGTCCGTCAAGTTCTTTAATATAATCTTGTAAATTTTTCATGTTTTTTTACTCCTTAAATTGTTTTATATTCTATTTACATATTATTTATTTTCACAATATATAGAAGGAACAGCGGCGTAAACGGCAGCGCATACTACTAAATCTTGTTTCCATGTCATTTCGTTAGGAGCATGAGCTTGAGCTTCCGCACCAGGTCCAAAACCTATACAAGGAATTTTATTTCTTCCCATAATGGCTACACCGTTAGTTGAGAATGTCCATTTATCCGTTAAAGGACGGGCTTTTCTTTCAGACTCAATAGTAGGCAAACCGCCTATTCTTGAATCTCCGTATAAATTATGATAAGCATCTTCCAAAGTTTTTACTATTTTATGCTCTTTAGGAATAACCCAAGTTGGAAAATAACATTCTATCGGATAAACTAATCCTTTCCAAGAAGGTCTTTCGTATCTATACATAGAAACTTCGGCGCCATACTTTTTAACATTAGGAAGAGCCCTAATTTCATTCAAACAACTTTCCCAAGTTTCTCCAGCCGTCATTCTCCTATCTAAAGAAATTGAACAAGAATCTGCAACGGCGCATCTACTAGGAGATGTATAGAAAATCTCGGATACGGTAACCGTTCCTTTTCCTAAAAATCTAGCTTCTTCCCAATCTTTATTATATTTTTCATCAAGCATTTTTATCAGCCCTTTTATCTCTGTAGAATCTTTAGCGTCATTTTCATTAAGACTTCTTATATCTTGAAGTATATCAGCCATTTTATAAATAGCGTTATCCCCTCTTTCGGGAGCAGAACCATGGCATGAAATCCCTTTTACATCAACTCTTATTTCCATCCTTCCTCTCTGCCCTCTATATATACCTCCATCGGTGGGTTCAGTTGAAATTACAAATTCAGGCAGTATTTTACTCTCTTTACATATATATTCCCAGCAAAGCCCGTCGCAGTCTTCTTCTTGAACAGTTCCAGTAACCATAACTTTATATTTTTCACTTAAAAGCCCGACATCTTTCATTATTTTAGCGCCGTAGACCCCTGAAACTATACCTCCCAATTGGTCGGAAGTTCCCCTTCCACCAATTTCAGCATCGTTTTCGTAACCTTCGTAAGGGTCAAATTTCCAGTTTTCTCTGTTACCGACTCCTACCGTATCTATATGAGCGTCTATACCTATTAAAGTTTTACCGCTTCCCATATAGCCTATAACATTCCCCATAGGGTCTATATCTACTTTATCAAACCCTACTTTTTGCATCTCTTGCTCTATTCTTTTTATTACCCCTTCTTCTTCAGCGGATTCTCCGGGTATTTTTACTAAATCTCTTAAAAATTTAGTCATATCCGCCCTATAACTTTCGGCTTTTTCTTTTATTTTACCGAACTGTTCTTTTGTAATAGCACTCATTTAAAATTCTCCTTAAAAATTTTTTATATAAAAATTAATTTATTATCTATCTTTTGCTTCCCAAACTATATTTCTCCATCTGTGTGGGTCAGTATCGCCTTCTGTGTTGAATAATAAAATTTTTGAATCGGAATTTAATTTTAATTTTTTTCTAAGTTCGCAGTATTCTTCTTTAAGCATTATAGTAGCTAAAGCACCAAAAGGAGCCGCTCCAGATTCCCCAGACATTACTTGAGTATCGCCTTTTAAAGGAGCAGATAACATCCTCATCCCCCTAGCAGCTACTATATCTTCCGCAGCTATAAAACAATTTACATGATTTTTTAATATATCCCAAGAAGTTATATTTGGTTCACCGCAAGCAAGTCCAGCCATTATGGTATTTAAATCTCCTTCTACAATTCTAATATCGCCGTCTCCTGCAACCGCTCCTTTATATAAACATGCGGCTGAAGAAGCTTCCACAACAACCATTATAGGAGGATTATCTTTATACTTGTTTGAAAAATAACCTACTATAGCACCAGCTAAAGAACCCACTCCAGCTTGCACAAATATATGCGTAGGTTTCTCTCCAAATTGCTCATCTGATTCCAAAGCCATAGTTCCATAACCTTGCATTATCCATGCTGGAATTTCTTCATATCCTTCCCAAGCAGTATCTTGAACAACAACTCCATTTTTTACTTTGGAAGCAGCGTCCGCAGCCATCCTTACACATTCGTCATAATTACACTCTTCTATAGTAGCCGTAGCTCCTTCGACTTGTATATTTTTTAATCTTATTTCAGTTGTGCCTTTAGGCATAAATATAACGCATTTTTGCCCTAATTTATTAGCAGCCCAAGCCACGCCTCTTCCATGATTACCGTCTGTTGCGGAAAAAAATGTAGCCTGACCAAACTTGTCTTTTAATTCTTTAGATACGAGCACATCGTATGGGAATTCCGATACATCTTTCCCCATCCTTTGCGCTATATATCTTGCCATAGAATAAGACCCTCCCAAAACTTTAAAAGCATTTAACCCGAATCTATATGATTCGTCTTTTACTTTTATAGCCCCTAAACCTAAATATTTAGACATCTCTTTAAGTTCGACCAGTGGAGTATTAGAATATTGAGGAAAGCTCTCGTGAAAAGCTTTTGCTTTTTTTACTTCCTCTATAGACATTATAACCAAATTCTTATCTTCCGTTTTAGGCATTTTATTTTCGCACCATTTTATTTCACTCATTATTTTCTCCTTTAATTTTTTTGTTTGAATCTATATAATTATATAAAGTAAATTTACTGATTCCAAAATGATTGGCGACTTTATCTCCCGACTTAGTTATTAAAAACATTCCCGAACTGTTTAAATATCTTACCGCCTTTATCTTTTCTTCTTTTGTCATTATGGAAGCTGGTTTTCCAACTAACTCCTCGCTTTTTATTATTAGTTTCTCCATAAGTTCCTGAGCGCTATTAGGTATTTCGTCTAAAAATTCACTTTTTAATTTGTTTTCTACTACTAAAAAACTTAACAAATCGTCTTTGAAAGGTAAAAAATTAGTAACATCAAAATTAATAGACAATATATATTTATATTTACCATCAATATTTTTTATGAATATCGTAGAAGATTTTAATATTTTTCCATTAGAAGCTTTAATTATATATGAAAGATTATCAACAATTGGTTCTCCTCTATTCAAACTTTCTATAGTTTTTAATACTATATTTGAAGGACCATCGTTTATGCTTCTTCCCGTAACATGCCCATTAATTATATAAATAATACTATGTTCCAAATCGGCACTATTTAATTCATGGATGCAAACTTCACAATTATTGCCAAATTGTCTGGCTATACCATGCGCTACACTAATTAGAGTTTCGAGTATTATATTTTCACAATTCATTTAATATCCTTAATGTAATAAAGCCTTAATATTAATATACTTATATTATACTAAAAAATTTTTAGAATGTCAAGTGAAAATTTAAAATTTTTTTAGACTTTCTATTGACAAATACATTTTTTTTTATATACTTAAAGTATATATGTATTATACTAAAAAATTTTTAGAATGTCAAGTGAAAATTTAAAATTTTTTTAGAC
>CAZUEE010000001.1:41138-59457 GCA_964619175.1 uncultured Brachyspira sp.
TTTCTATTGGCAAATATATTTTATTATTAATACATATATATAATTTTATAATATTTAGGAGAAAATCTATGCTATTAATAGGTAATGGAAAATTAATCACAAGAGACGGTAATAATCCGTTTATAGAAAATGGCGCGGTTTTATGCGAAGGAAAACTAATAAAAGAAGTTGGAACTACAAAAGAACTTAAAGAAAAGTATCAAAATGTAGAATTTATAGACGCTAATGGCTCTATAATAATGCCAGCATTCATAAATGTTCATGAACATATATATTCGGCTATGGCAAGAGGTTTCAGTGTTAACGGATATAATCCAAAAGGTTTTTTAGACATATTAGATGGAATGTGGTGGACTATAGATAGAAATTTAACACTTGAACAAACTAAGCAAAGTGCTATAGCCACATATATAGAATCGATAAAAAACGGCGTTACTACAATATTCGACCATCATGCAAGTTTCGGACATATAGAAGGCAGTTTATTTGCAATAGAAGAAGCTTCAAAAGAAATGGGAATAAGAGCCTGCCTATGTTATGAAATATCAGATAGAGACGGAAAAGAAAAATCTAAAGCTTCAATTAAAGAAAATATTGATTTTATAAAACATGTTAAAAAAGATAACACGGATATGATAAAAGCTATGATGGGTATGCACGCGTCATTTACTATTTCAGATAATACAATGGAATTATGCGCCAAAGAAATTCCCGAAGATGTAGGTTATCATATCCATGTAGCTGAAGGAATAGAAGATTTGCATTTATGTTTAAAAGAACATTCAAAAAGAATCGTGGACAGATTATACGATTGGAATATACTAGGACCTAAAACCTTGCTTGTTCATTGTATATACATTAATCCTCATGAAATGGAACTTATAAAAGATACCGACTCCATGACCGCACATAATCCAGAATCCAATATGGGAAACGCTTGCGGATGCCCGCCTACTATGGAACTGGTGCATAGAGGAATATTAACAGGCTTAGGAACGGACGGTTATACGCATGACATAATAGAATCTTATAAAGTAGCCAATGTATTGCATAAACATAATTTATGCAATCCTAATGCCGCTTGGGCTGAATTGCCACAAATGTTATTTGAAAATAACGCTAAAATTGCTAATCGTTATTTTAAAACTACTTTAGGTAAATTAAAAAACGGAGCGGCTGCAGATATTATTATAATGGATTATAATAACTTTACAGAATTAAATGAAAATAATATTAACGGACATATACTTTTTGGTATGAATGGAGGACATGTCAATACTACGATATGTAACGGCGAAATATTAATGAGAAACAGAAAACTTACAAAAATAGACGAAGAAGCTGCTTATTCTAAAATAAGGGAAGAATCTGCAAAACTTTGGAAAAAAATTAACAAATAATAAATTAAATAAAAAACAGTTTAAAAAATGGAGGAATATTTTATGGGCGATATAATGGTACCTATACCTTTCGGAAAACTTATGAATTGGATTTTAAATGAAAAATCCAGCGGAAAAGTTTTTGGAATATCAAGAGAGTTTAAAGCGAATAAAAACAAATATTATGAAATATTTGGAAGAAAATTAGAAACGCCGATAGGACCAGCAGCAGGTCCTCATACGCAGTTAGCTCAAAATATAATAGCGGCTTACTATACCGGAAGCAGATTCTTTGAACTTAAAACGGTTCAAAAACTTGATGGTAGAGATTTGTCTGTAAGCAAACCATGTATAAAAGCTGACGACGAATGTTACAACTGCGAATGGTCTACGGAACTCTATGTTCCTCAAGCTTTCGATGAATATGTTAAAGCTTGGGCAGCTTTAAAAATTATATCTAAAGAATGGGACTTAGGAGACATGGATGGATTTCAATTCAATATGTCTGTAGGTTATGATTATGAAGGAATTAAATCAGAAAAAATAGATAAATTTATAGAGGGGCTTAAAGAAGCTAAAGACTCACCAATTTTTCAGGAATGTAAAAAATGGATTTTTGATAATATAAGCAGATTTAAAAATTTCAAAAAAGAAGATATAGAAAAAATAAATTCTAATATCTGTAATTCTGTAACATTATCTACATTACATGGATGTCCTCCAGCCGAAATAGAAAAGATAGCTTCTTATCTTATAGCCGAAAAAAAATTAAACACTTTCGTGAAATGCAATCCAACTCTTTTAGGATACGAATATGCAAGAAAAACTTTAGACGAAATAGGATACGATTATATATCTTTTACCGATTTTCATTTTAAAGACGACCTTCAGTATAGCGATGCCGTCCCAATGTTGAAAAGACTACAAAAGCTCGCCGAAGACAATAATCTTTTATTCGGTGTAAAAATAACCAATACTTTTCCTGTAGATGTTAAAAATAAAGAGCTCCCTTCAGAAGAGATGTATATGTCGGGCAAATCTTTATTCCCTCTCTCAATGGCTGTAGCCGAAAAATTAAGCAAAGATTTTGATGGAAATTTAAGAATATCGTATTCTGGCGGTTGTGATTATTTTAATATAAATTCAGTAATAGATGCTGGAATATGGCCAGTAACTATGGCTACCACTTTTCTAAAACCGGGAGGTTATCAAAGAACGGAACAAATAGCTAAAAATATACCAGAACCTAAACCTTTTTTAAAGGTAGATACTGATAAGGCAAAAACTATAGCTGAAAAATCTAAAAAAAGTAAGCATATAGTCAAACCTATTAAACCGCTTCCTAGTAGAAAATTAAATAAAAAACTTCCTTTAACGGATTGTTTTACCGCTCCTTGCATGGAAACATGTCCAATAAATCAAGACATTACTTCCTATGTTAGATTAAATGCAGAAAAAAAATATGATGAATCTTTCAAAGTTATCATAGAAAAAAATGCCCTTCCATTCTCTACAGGAATATTATGTCCCCATACATGTATGGATAAATGCACAAGAGAATTTTATGAGGAGGCTGTAAGTATAAGAGCTTGCAAACTTGAGGCTTCAAATATAGGTTATGATAAAGTTATAAAAACTTTAAAACCTTCCGCTTCCATAGGTAAAAAAGTTGGAATTATAGGGTCGGGTCCTGCAGGACTATCATCGGCATACTTCTTAGCAAAGCATGGAATTGAAGTCACAGTATTTGATAAAAGAGAGAAAGCTGGAGGAGTAGTTTCTAATATAATTCCAAATTTTAGAATATCAGCTTCCGATATAGAAAAAGATATAAGTTTATGCAGGCAAATGGGAGTTAAATTTGAATTAGGAAAAGAAATAAAAGATATAAAAGAATTAAAATCCATGTTTGACTATATTATACTATGTATAGGCGCTCATAAGAATATGCCTTTAAAATTAGAAAAAGGCGAATCTTTAAATGCTCTAAAATTTTTGGAAGAATTTAATAAAACTAATGGAGAAGTAAATATAGGAGAGAATATAGTCGTGATAGGAGGAGGGAATACCGCTATGGACGCAGCTCGTTCCGCTAAAAAAAATAAAAGAGTTAAAAAAGTTAGTTTAGTTTATAGAAGAACAAAGCGATATATGCCGGCTCTTGAAGAAGAATTATTAATGGCTTTAGAAGATGGAATAGAATTTAAAGAATTGCTTTCTCCAGTAAAATTAGAAAATGGAAAGTTATTATGCAAAAAAATGAAATTATCTGACTATGATAGCAGTGGTAGAAGAAATGTAGTTGAAACAGACGAAACGGAATATGTGGATGCTGATACCGTCATAGCTTCTATAGGAGAACAAATAGATTCTGAATTTTATAAATCGCAAGGAATAGATGTAGACGATAAAGGAAGACCTAAATGCGATAAAAAAACAAACGAATCTTCTATCAAAAATGTTTATATAGCAGGTGACGGATTATATGGAGCAGCTACAATAGTCGAGGCTATAAGAGACGCTAAAGTTTGCGCAGAAGCTATCCTAAATAAGGCAGTAGCTAAAGATTTGCCATCTGCTTCTTCGGAAGAAATAGTATATTCTAAAAAGGGAAATTTAAAAGAAATTTCTAAAGATGAAGAATTTAATAGATGTTTAACTTGCGACTTTATATGTGAAAGTTGCACGGAAGTATGTCCTAACAGAGCAAATATATCTTTAAAAGTTAACGGAGCTAAAATGTCACAAATTATACATGTGGATTATATGTGTAATGAATGTGGAAATTGTGAAACTTTCTGTCCTTATAGTTCCGCTCCATATAAAGATAAATTTACTTTATTTGCTAGCAAAGAAGATATGGACGATTCTAAAAATGACGGTTTCCTATTTTTGGATAAAAATGGAAATTGTGAAATAAGATTAGACGGAAAAATAGAATCGTATAAAGCTGGAAGTTCTTCAAACTTTAATGGCGTTTATAGTATAGTAGACAGTGTATTTAATGAATATAATTACTTAATATTATAATTTTTATATTGAGATAATAGGAGGTATCTTTATGGGAGAGAAAGTATCAATAACTATTAATGGTAAACTAATGAGTTTTGACTCTGAAAGAAAATTAATCGATGTTCTTAGAAATGACTGCAAATGCAAATCTGTAAAAGACGGATGTTCCGAAGGAGCATGTGGAACTTGCACCGTTTTAATAGACGGAAAAGCTATGAGAGCATGCATACAAACTATAGGTAGGTTAAAAGATAAAAAAATCCAAACTATAGAAGGATTTACAAAAAGAGAAAGAGATATTTACTCTTATGCGTTTGCAGTATGCGGGGCAGTTCAATGTGGATTTTGTATACCGGGAATGGTAGTATCCGCTAAAGGTCTAATAGATGCAAACCCAAATCCAAGTAGAATAGAAATAGTCGCCGCTATAAGAAATAATATATGTAGATGCACAGGATATAAAAAAATAATAGACGCTATAGAATTATCGGCAAAATTATTAAGAGAAAATATAGAAGTCAAAGACTATAAGGGCAAAATAAAAGTTGGGGATAGAAGAATCGCAAGAATAGATGCAAAAGAAAAAGCTTTGGGTGAAGGTGTTTACTGCGACGATATAGAAATAGAATCTATGATTTACGGAGCAGCCGTAAGAACTAAATATCCGAGAGCAAAAATATTAAAAATCGATATATCGGAAGCCAAAGCATTAAAAGGCGTAGTAGATATAATAACTTCTAAAGATTTACCGGCAAGCAAAAAAGTAGGACATTTATTACATGATTGGTATATTCTTATAGGTGAAGGAGAAACTACAAAATTTATTGGAGATGCCGTAGCATTAATAGTAGCAGAAGACGAAAATACTTTAAAAAAAGCTAAAGAATTGGTAAAAATAGAATATGAAGAATTACCTTTGATAAAAGACCCTAAAGAAGCGTTAAAAAAAGATTCGCCTTTAGTTCATGAAGATAGAGAAAGTAATTTGCTCACGCATGAAATTTTAGTCAAAGGAAATGCAGACGAGGTTATAGCAAAATCTAAGTATAAAGTTACAAAACATTATGAACTGCCTTGGACAGAGCATGCGTTCTTAGAACCAGAATGCGCAATAGCCACACCTTTTAATGACGGAGTATTTATATATTCAAGCGACCAGGGAGCTTATGATACGCGAAGAGAAGTATCAATGGCTTTAGGAATAGAACCTGAAAAAATTATAGTAGAAAATCAATATGTTGGAGGAGGATTTGGCGGGAAGGAAGATATGAGCGTTCAACATTATGCGGCAATTATGGCGTATAGAACTAAAAGACCGGTGAAATTCAAATTAACAAGACAAGAAAGTATTTATTGGCATCCTAAACGACATCCTATGAGTATAGATATGACTACGGCATGTGATGAAAACGGAATACTCACGGCAATGAAAGCAACTCTTATAACGGATGCCGGAGCTTACGCTTCTTTAAGTGGTCCCGTTTTACAGAGAGCTTGCACCCATGCCGCAGGTCCTTATAATTATCAAGTTATAGATATAGATGGAAAATCTGTTTATACCAACAATCCTCCTACTGGCCCTTTCAGAGGTTTTGGAGTGCCACAATCATGTTTCGCTACAGAAATGAATATAAATTTATTAGCTGAAATGTGCGGTTTAGACCCTTGGGAAATAAGATATAGAAACGCTATAAAACCCGGACAAGTTTTGCCTAATTCTCAAATAGCAGACGAATCTACCGGATTAGTTGAAACATTGGAAGCTATAAAAGAAGAATTCTATAAAAACAAAAATGTCGGTATAGCTTGCGGATTTAAAAATTCTGGGGTAGGAATGGGAATTCCAGATACCGGAAGAGTTCGTTTAATAGTAGAAGATAATAAAATTCATATACACTCTGCAGCTACATGCATAGGACAGGGAATAGGGACGGTGCTTTATCAAATAGTTGGCGAAACCTTAAATTTAAATGACGACCAAATTATTTATCATAATCCTAACACTTCTATAGCGCCAGATTCGGGAACAACTTCTGGCTCTAGACAAACCTTAATAACTGGCGAAGCTTGTAAAAGAGCGTGTGAAAAATTAAAAGAAGAATTAGATAAGGGTAAAAAATTATCTGATTTAAATGGACAAGATTTTTATGGAGAATGGCTTACCATAACGGATAAATTGGGGGCTGACAAACCAAATCCTGTATCTCATGTAGCTTATAGCTATGCTACTCAAATTTGTATATTAAATGACGACGGAACTATTAATAAAGTTATAGCAGCTCATGATATAGGAAAAGCTATAAATGTGGTATCTCTAGAAGGTCAAATAGAAGGAGGAGTGGTTATGTCTTTAGGCTATGCATTAACCGAAAAATTTCCACTTGAAAATTGCATCCCCAAAGTAAAATTTGGAACTTTAGGATTATTTAAAGCCGATAAAACTCCTGAAGTAGAATCTATAATAATAGAAAAAGAGGGAGTGCCTTATGCCTATGGGGCAACCGGTATAGGAGAAATTTCAAGTATACCTACAGCTCCTGCGGTAGCAGCAGCCTATTATAAAATGAATGGAGAGTTTCAAACAGAACTCCCGCTTAAGAATACTCCATATTCTAAATAAATTAATAAAATATTATGGTATATAATTTAAACAAAGTAAAAAATAATCAAATAATTATTATTAGAGGAGGAGGGGATTTAGCTACTGGAGTAGCGTTTTCTTTATATAAAGCTGGATTTAAAATTATTATATTAGAGACTCAATCCCCATCTTCTATTAGAAGGAAAGTTTCATTATCAGAAGCCATTTACGATAAATACGCAAAGGTTGAAGACATTGAAGCGGTATTGTGCGAAGATATAAATAAAGCTTTAAATCTAATATCGACAAAGAATTACAATATACCTATTTTAATAGACCCATATTGTAAATGTCTGGACAATATTAAGCCCTATTTTATAATAGACGCTATTATGGCAAAAAAAAATTTAGGGCTTAAAAAGTCTATGGCAAAATATACTATAGCTTTAGGACCGGGATTTACTGCCAAAAAAGATTGTGATATTGTAATAGAAACTATGCGCGGGCATTCGCTTGGAAAAATGTATTTAGAAGGCAAAGCTATAGACAATACAGGGTTGCCGGGTTATATTGGAGGAAAATCAACGGAGAGGGTTATACATGCCAGTAATGACGGTATTATAAAAAATGTAAAAGCTATAGGAGATTTCGTTTATAAAGATGAAGTTATAGCTTATATAGAAGAAAACAACATAAGAAACAAAGTTATAGCGACTTTAGATGGACTTCTTAGAGGATTGATAAGAAACGGATATAAAGTTAAAAAGGGATTAAAAATAGCTGATATAGACCCAAGAAAATCTGAATATGATAACTGTTTTACAATATCGGATAAATCTCGTTCTTTGGGGAATGCCGTTTTAATGGCTATGCTATATTTAATTGATAGAGAAAATATATAAATATGAACAATAAATATTTAGATTTAAAAGAATTAAAAAATCATCCTAATGTATATTCTGAAGATTCTAAACCATTGGAAGATTCGCAAAGAGATTGGACCACTTGGAGTATGGCATCTCTTTGGATAGGGATAATGGTATCTATACCCGTTTATATGCTTGCCGGAGGGTTAATAGCTTCGGGAATGTCTTGGATACAAGCCATATTTACCATAGTTCTTGGACATACATTAGTGATGATACCGGCTGTTTTACTTGGGCATTTTGGAACAAAATACGGTATAGGATTTCCGCTATTATCTAAACTTGTATTTGGACCTAAAGGAAATATATTCCCAACTTTAATAAGAGCTTTTTTAGGATGTTTTTGGTTTGGTATTCAGTCATGGATTGGAGGAACGGCAATAAACTCAATCATTATCAAATTTATTCCTAATTTAGAAGGAAATTTCCTAGTCCAGTTTATATCTTATATAATATTTCTAATTATTAATATTTATATAGCTTTTAATGGGGTTAAAGCATTAAAAATATTCGAGCAATTTTCAGCTCCAATATTAATAATTTTATCATTGTCAGTATTAATTTGGGCATACAAAGTCGCAGGCGGATTTAGTAAAATATTTAACTATTCATCTTTAAATAACAGTAATAATTTTACACAAATATTTTTTCCAGCCCTTACTGCTATGATAGCCTTTGATAGCACAATAGCAATCAATATTTCTGATTATACAAAAAATATAAAAAAACAAAGACAACAGGTAATAGGGCAATTTTTAGGAGCGCCTTTAATGACAGCTTTTATAGTGTTAGTAGGAGTATGTGGGACTATAGCAGCTCAAATAAAATTTGGAGAAATGATTTGGAATCCAGCAGATTTAGTTTCAAAATTTGACAGTCCTATAATAGTAATTATATTTTCAATATTTATTATAATTGCTACTATGACTACAAATATACCAGCCAATCTAATACCGCCATGCATAATTTTTTCAAATATATGGACAAAACTATTTACTTATAAAAAAGCTATATTTTTAGTTTTAGCAATTTCTATAATAGTAATGCCATGGAAAGTTTTGGAGAATCCTAATAATTATATATTTGAAGTAAACGGGGTCTTAGCAACCTTCCTTGGACCTATGACCGGAATATATTTATCATCATATTGGAATCAATATAAAACAAATATTTGCTTATTTGATTTATATATAACCGATGGGGGAAAATATTTTTATTATAATGGATGGAATATACAGGCTATGACAATTTTATTTATTTCTATTCTATCTGTCCTGATAGGAAAGTTTGCAAAATTATCAGTATTAAAATCTTTATACGAAAGTTCCTATGTATTTGGGCTTTTAATAAGTTTTATATTATATGCGATAACCATTAAAATTACTAACTCAAAAAGGAGACAATAATGAAAACTATAATAAAAAACGGAACTATAGTAAATGCTACAGAAACATATAAAGCAGATATTCTTATAGAAGATGAAATTATATCAAATATAGGCAATAACATTAAATGCTTTGATTCCGATATAAATATAATAGACGCTTCAAATAAATATGTTATGCCAGGCGGAGTGGATGTGCATACGCATATGGATATAGATGTTGGCATAGGGCATGCGGTAGATGACTTTTATAATGGAACAGTCGCCGCGGCATGCGGTGGGACCACAACTATAGTAGACCACATGGGATTCGGACCAAAAAATTGCGATATTACTCACCAGTTGAAACTTTATCATCAATTAGCTGATAATAATACTGTTATAGATTACAGTTTTCATGGTGTTATACAGCATGTTAATGAAAATATATTAAAAGGACTTAAAACTTTAGTAGACGAAGGTTTATCAAGCTCTAAAATATATTTAACATACGATTATAAATTAGAAGATGATAATATTATTAGAATATTGAAAAAAATGAAAAAATTAAACGCAGTATCGGCATTTCATGCGGAAAATCATTATATTATTGAATATTTGAAAAATAAATTTATTGAAGAAGGGAAAACTTCGCCCAAATATCATCCTTTAAGTAGACCTGTCGAAGCAGAAGCAGAAGCCATAAATAGAATAATATATTTATCAAGTTTGTCTAATAATGCCCCTATATATATAGTCCATACTTCGACTCAAAAAAGTGTCTATGAAATAATAAAAGCAAGAGAATTGGGGGCAAAAAATATATTTGTTGAAACATGTCCCCAATATTTAATTCTTACGGATAAAGAATATGATAAACCTGATGGGTTAAAATATATTATGTCTCCTCCTTTAAGAAAAGACGAAGATAGAGAAACATTATGGGATGCAATAATAAAAGGACATATACAGGTTATTGCCACTGACCATTGCCCTTTTAGTTTTGAAAAAGATAAAATATTAGGAAAGGATAATTTTACAAAATGTCCAAATGGAGTTGGAGGAGTTGAAGAAAGATACGTCCTTATATTTTCTGAAGGAGTAATGAAGGGAAGAATAACAATAAACAAATTTGTAGAAACCTTATGCTATAATCCAGCTATTATTTATGGACTTTATCCATATAAAGGTGCTATAATACCAAACGCCCATGCAGATATAACTATTATAGACCCTAATAAAAAAGGTATTATAACTAAAGCAAATATGCATGGAGCTTGCGATTACACAATATACGAAGGAAAAAAACTTTTATGCTCTATAGATACGGTTATTTCAAGAGGCAAAATTGTATTTAAGGATAATAAATTTTTAGGTTCAAAGGGGCACGGTAAATTTATAAAAAGAAAAACTTTAGATTATTATACGGATAGTTTTAACAAATTTAGACTTGGAAGTTTTATAAATATTGACTGCAATTCAAATTAAAATAATCTAGATAAATTGAAAATATTATTTAAATGCTTTGATAATTAAATTAATATAGTTAAATATAAAAAGGCAGGGATTATAAAAAATTATAACCCGCAGCCTTTATAAAAATATTTACTATTTAGCTTCTATAACAACTTTATGCTGTCCGTCATAACCAAATATATCGGGATTATACATCTCTTCCGCTTTAGTCGCCGGAAGCAAATATTCACCTGGGGTAGCCGCTCGAACCACATATTTATATATATGTTCGCCTTTGTCGAGCATGTCGGCAAATAACAAAACTTTATCTTTATAATTTTCTATATAACTAAATCCGCCCCACCATCTTTCGCTATAATTTCCCGTTATATCTTTAACTTCGCTACTTTCGGTTGCAAAACTCGAATTTAATATTCTCATTCCGCCCGCTATAGGAACATCCGCTACTACAAACTTCCTCTCGTAAGGAGCGGTAATTTTTACGGTAACGATATATTCTTCGCCTTGTTTGAAAGTATCTTTGGTTAAATCTAATATTCTGCCATCTTTGGTTTCGTAATATCTTTCAACTTTTATTCCAGCATCTCTATTAACCGCCAAATCTCTCGGAGCGTATGTTAATCGAACTCCATAATAAAGTCTGCCTGCTCCGTTTCTTCTTATATTTGCGTTTTCGTTTTTAGAATTAATATTACTAAATCTCTCTTCCTGAAATTCTCCAAGTTCGTAAGATTTCGTAACGCTCGGATTCGTTCTATCCGAAAAAGTTTCCGACAATAAAGTCTTGCCTTGATATATAAACTCAGCTTTAAAATTTGGATTAATATTTTCGTATTTCTTGAAATATATATTCATAGAAGAAAACACAGAGACATTATCTTGAGTATTTAAATATCTTCCGTTTTTTCTCGTTTGAATAAGCCAACGAACCACTTTCTCGTTTATAGGATTATCAAAACCCGTTTCTATTAAAGCGCCTAAAGCCACAGAAGTATCTCTAACAGCGGAAGAATGAATCCAATATAAATTTACGTATCTTTCTTCCAACTCATAATGAGCCGTGTTGGCATCTTCTTTTAAAGCGTTTAATATATATTGTCTAACTCTATTAAAGGCATTATTGTCGTATTTATTATAATACATAGCCCGCATTAATTGAACTTGTCCGTAAAAAGGAAGATTATTAACTTGAGGATATAATCTGTCTATTATCGCTTTAACATCTCTTAAATTATATTCGCCTTCGGCAAGAACGGAAGATATATAAGCTATAGACGATAAATCAATATATTCGTCGCTCCAAAAACTCGGAGTTTCCGCTTTGCCCGTTTTAGCATAATTATTAAGATATTCCAAAGCCAAACTTAAAGATTTTTCGTCTATATTATAACCTTCTTTTTTAGCTTTTATCATAGCATCCGCCGCATAAGCTGTAAGCCATGGAGATACCCAAGTCTTGCTCGTCCAATATGCAAATCCGCCATCTGCCGTTTGATAGGAAGGCATATTTTTCAAAAACGATTCCACAGAATTATCCAAATCTTCTTCCGTTCTATCCGTAAGTTTCATGTCTACAATCATTCTCTTGCTTACTATTATTGGATAGATTCTTGAAAGTTGTTGTTCCAAACACAAATAAGGATAATTCATTAAATATTCCAAACCTCCGCTCAATTCGCTGAACGCGCTTGGAGACATATAAACATCCAAACTTCCCGCCCCCGAATAAACTTCCAAATTATTAGGAATTCTAACGCTTACATCCAAACTGTCGTTGGTCATACTCGAAAACATAGCCACAGATTCGGTAGTCATAGGAACATTTACTTCAAAAGTTTTTTCGACTGCATCGGTATATTCTCCGCCTTTTGCAAGTATCGTAATTGTAGCAAGCCCTCTATTTGTCGCTATTATATCGAATCTTATATCGGCATTGCCTCCTTTTGGAACGGTTATCTTTTGATTGGCGTTTTCTATACCGACATTAGAACCCACAGCTTGAATTTCTATTTCCAAATCTTCGTTCGAATAATTATATATTAAACTTCCAGCCTTAAATCTATCTTCCACATAAGCAAATTCTGGCAAAGTTGGCATAAGCATCAAATTCTTTTTAACCACAACCACATCGTCCGAAGCTCCGAAATATCCGTCTTTATTTATAGCCGAAGCCATTATTCTAAAAGATGTAATATTATCGGGCAAATTAAAAGTAATTTTCGCTTTTCCGTTAGAATCTGTTTTTACTCTTCCTTGATAAAAAGCCGTGCTTAAGAAATTTTTTCTTATACTGAATATATCCATTCCCATAGCTGCGGAATTTTTCGCCATCATATCCGCAGATTCTTTTTCGTTTATACCGTCTCCTCCGGGAGTATCGCCCTTTTCTCCGTAATTTCTCTGCCCTATCAAATGTATTCTCGTGTCGGCACTAGCAACGCTTAAAGGTCTTGCTCCGTAGAATGTATTAAACCAATTAGGAGTTCTATATCCTATTAAATTTAAAACTCCCAAATCGACTACACTTAGCATAATTTCCGTTTCCATAGCCTGCCCTTCTTTAGTTTCGACATATAAATCTACGCTCATCTCGTCTCTAGGCTCTCTCGTTTCATGTGATTTGGTTATTTTTACATTAAGCTCTTTTTCCCTCGGAGATACGGAAAGTCCCGCATATCCTATTTTAAATGATGGTTTTCCTTCATCCATGCCGTAATTAGTATAAGATTCGTCCTCTACCCTACCCTTAACCAAAGATACTCCGACATAAACATTTGGCAAATATTCGTTTTTAATAGGAACTTCTATCAAAGATGCGTTTCCTTCCAAATTTGTAACATAGCTGTCTATAACGAATTCTCTTTCGACTGTAACCAAAGCGGTTGCGTTTTCATAAGGAGATTTAACCATTATACGAGCAGTTTCGCCGGGAGTATATTCCTCTTTTTCGGTTATAAGTTCGAGCAAATCATCGTCAAACATAGACCAAGCAACGTAATCGCTTCCTATAACATACATATATTCGTCAGCCGCAACTTCTCTGTTTGCCGAATCTTTGGCTCTTGCTGTTACTATATATAAACCCGATTTTTTAGGAGTAAATGTATAAGAAACGGGATTTGCTCTCGTGGTAATCGTTTTCGTTTCTATAATATCGTCTATCTGTATCGATTCCCATTGAAATCTTCCGCCGGTTATAGCCTTTCTTGTAGATTCCCAATGTCTTCTTATAATTTTAATTTCTATTTTTTTGCCGTTAAGTCTACTTCCTTCAGGGTCTACCGCTATAAAATCAAGTTGAGTTTTTTTGTCCGTTTCGAGAAAATATCCCTGCCTCCTTATTCCTATATAAAAATCGCTTCCATGTACTAAAACATTTTTACTTGTGCTTACCTTTTGAGAATCCTCTCCCAATACGGTAGACTCTATCATAACATTTGCCGAATGAACCGGTCTGCTGGCGTCTATTTTTGGATTATGGCTATACTCTCCTTTATTATCCAAAGCGCCCGTTCCCGTAGACAAAGTTGAATAATAATCGCTGTAATATTCGTCTTCAAACCATCTTAATTTAGTGAATCTGAATCCCGCGTTATTTGGTGGAATAAAGAAAGTTTCTCCCATTGAGATATTATATTCTATTGTATTCGATATCATAGGTTCGCCGAATAAATACCAGCCGGACATTTTTATAGGCATCGTGTCGCCTAAAAAATATTTTTTATCCTCTACCCAGAGTCTCGATTCGAATTCTAGAGGTTTATATTCTTCCACTCTAAAACTTTGACTTAAACTAAATAATTCTTTTGAATCTTCATCATCGTTATTATTTTCTTCGGTAAAAGCCACTCGAATATTATAATATCCCGTAGGAGCGTCAACGGGCAAAGTAAAATCTATCAAATAAGAACCGAATTCGTTTATATCCACATTGCCTTTAAATATTTCGTCTCCTCTAGAATTATAGACTATAAATATCGCGTTAGTTAAATCGGTAGGTATATGCCAATTTCCTATTTTATTTTCTCTAACGACCCCTTTTATGTGAACTTCTTCGCCCGGTTTATAAAGTCCTCTTTCGGTAAACATAGCTCCGTTATAGTTTTTATCGCTTTGATAATAATCGTAATCCACATTCATTCGCCAAGGAGATATTCCCGTTCCAAAGTCGCTGTTTATAAAAGAAATATCGTCTCCTTTCGTCACTATAGCCCATTGTCTCGGAGAACTCCATCTGCTTGCTCTCTTTATATTCAAACCTCTAAAACCTTTCGTATTCGCTATTCCGTTACTATCGGTTGTGGCGGTCGCTAAAATATTGTTAAAATCGTCTCTTATTTCGACTCTAGCATCCGCAACGGGATTTCCGGTTTTCAAATCTGTTACAAAAATCGTATTCGAATCGCCCGAAAATTTTCCCGTCACTCCCATTCCCGTTATTTGAATTTGCGAATTTCTATTATAATGATTCTCGTTACTATATCCTACTAAAGTTTCAAACTTCAAATACAAAAAACCGTATCTATTATTATTCATATAATTGGTCAAATATAAAGGCGTAGTAATATATCTGTTTCTTGGAACGGAAGGTTCAAAAACAGACTCGGCATCATAACCCAATAATCTTCTATGAGTATTAGTATAATTTCTAAATTCTGCGGAATTATCGTATCGGTTAACTTTTTCATTAACGAATAAAAACGGAATTACATGGTCTTTGTCGACATATCTGCTTTTTATGGTTATAGGGTTAGGATTTACAACATCTATCGGTAATTTTATTCCTTCGTAAGATTCCACGATTCCCATGCCTTCTGGAATCGAAATGCTCGGATTATAATCGGTGACATTTAAAATAATGGTTTCCTCTTTTCCCAAAGTTTGTCCATAAATATCTTTAAGATTTTCGTTTATTTTTATGGTATATCGAATATTAGGATTAAATCTTAATTGGTATAAGGCAAAATTTTTAGAAGCCCAATAAGAGTCCTCCAAATCTTCTTCGGATGGAAGTTGTATTTGAGGAGTTATTTCGATATTTCTTATCAAATCAGCCCAATTTACTCTCGTAGAAAAAGAGATTTTAGGAACTTCTGGATAATAAGAGGCGCTTACCGTTTGTTCTCTATCGCCGGACAAATTAAAATAATCATGTATATTAAATTGAATAATATCTTTTGATGAAGTTCCCAAATTTCCTTCGATAGCAGCTACTCCCGAATCTATATTAATCGTTATTTTATCGTTTTTTTCAAATTCTTCTTTAGGACTTAATACCAAAACCGACCTTAAATCGTATTCGTCTATTTCCCACTCTCTTAAATCGTTTGTTGTGGCATATCTTATATCGAAATCAAAATTTTTGCCGTTTTGATTAGTTAATTCAATTTTTTCTTTTACGGTTTGCAAATAAATCGGCATATTATAATAAATAACTATATCGACATTTTGCATGATATCCGTTTGATTATTATAAGGAGCGCTTTTTACTTTTCTAGGTCTTAAAGTATTAAAGTTCCAAGTATAATCGTTTTCCAAAATCTCCCCACTTATTTCGCTTTTTATTCCTTTTTTTAGCGTAACTTCTATTTCGATATTGTCGGGCAAAGTTTCCGATGGATAGAAAGCCAAAGTATTAACCGAAAGCCATCTATAACGACCTTTAATGTCTATATTGAAAGAAAAATATTGATTCGTTATTTCTTGTATAGTTTGAAGAGCTACCATTTGCTGATTAAAAGTGACCGTTATGGCATCGTAATTGTATCTGCTCGTATTTTCTCCGATTGGAGAGTTTCTTTCGACTATTACGGCGCAAAATAAATCGCATGTCGTAAATAAAAAAGTTAATAAACAAATAATTTTCGATATGTTTTTTCTCATAGTGTAAAATCCTAATATTATGATAATTAATTAAATATTATACCATAAACGATTTTAAGTAAATACAAAAAATGCGACACATTAAAAAAATGCATCGCATTAACTAAAACAAATAAAAATCTAAAAATTTACAATAGTTTAATCTTTAATCAATAGAACCAGAAGAATTTTTACTTTCAAAATATTTTTCCGTGAATCTTCTCAAAACCAAACCTTCCGTTTCTTTAGTAAATGTAAGAATCGAACCGTCTTTCAAAACCGCAACCGAACCGCCCGTAGTTCCGTTTCCTATGGTAGTGCTTTTACTAGCGCTACCACTTAAACCGCTATCATATCTATATAATTTGTCTTTTCCAAAAACATAAACTTTATTGCCGCTTTTAGCTTGAGCCGTTTCAAATATATCGCTATAACTTAAGCCGCTAAGTTCCGTTCCAGCATCCGAAGGTTTAGTCGAATGTTTTTTTAATTTGCCTCCATCTTTACCAGCCAATATCTCGTCTTTTTTAGTTCCAAATTTACCTTTTTGACTGTCGCCTGAAAGTTTAGTGTCGTTAGCGCTTGCTTTATCAATCGTTGGTCTTAGATAAGAGCCATCAAATGTGGTTGGAATTATTCCGTATGTAGTAGAACCGTAAGAATAATATATTGGAATATACTTTGTGACGCCTTCGATTAAACCTCTACCCGACAAAATACCGTATTTAAAACTGCTTTCATTAGTAGCACTAAGATAACTTTTTATAGCATTTCCCGTTGCACCTGTCGAACCGCTATCGGTTTGATAAAATGAAATTCTTGTATCTTCAAGCCAACCCGTCTTTTTATCCAAATCTCCCACTTTTTCGCCTGCTTGAGTCTCTCCTTCTTTAAAAGTCGCCGTAAGAGATTCTATACCATCCGCCGTATAATTTGGAATTGAACCTAAAACCGTTACCGTAGTTCCGTCAAAGAAAACATGAGGTTGTTTAAAAGAGCTGTTGCCGTCTAAAACTTTTTCAGAGCTTACCGTCAAACCTCCGTTATGGCTTGCGACAAATTTCATTCCGCCGTCAGTATCGAAAGCCAAAACAACTTTATTGTCATTCGCTACAACAACGGGATTATTTCCTTATATATGCCGTTTTCTTAAAGACAATTTCACTATCATATTTTGAAGCTAAATTTCCAGAAGCGTCCGTGGTTACTTTTCCTGCATCGTTTCTTTCGTTATCGATGTCAGACCAAATATTTGTTCCCGTAGGTTTCTTTTTACAACCCATAACCATTACGGCTATGATTGTAAATATTGTAATTAGATACAATAAACCTTTCTTTTCTTTAATATTGTCATATTTTGCCCCCTCTAATTAAAGTTTCTGTTTATAAGATAATATTTATTTTTGGAAAGTCAAGCATTTTTTTATAATATAAAAATTTTTCGAATTTATTATTTTTATAAAATAGTAAATAGCATTAATAAAAAATTGCTCAAAATTTTACAAATAATTTATCACCTTACTTTATAAGTTATCGACTTCTGATTATATAAATTTTAATAAAATTATAATTTTTTTTATTAAAAATATTTTCGTTTAAATTTAATTTTTACTCGTAATTGCAATTTTTTTAAGACGAAACAATACACACAAAATAAAATTCTAAATAACAAGGCGGCTTCAGCCCCTTGTGTGCTTTTTTCTGAATTGTTAACACTATG
>CAZUEE010000001.1:59557-67587 GCA_964619175.1 uncultured Brachyspira sp.
ATAACAAGGCGGCTTCAGCCCCTTGTGTGCTTTTTTCTGAATTGTTAACACTATGGACTTCTCCCTGTATGTTAACGCAAGGGGTTGAAACCCCTTGTTATAATACATTCTGCCTTTCGTCCTAGCCCACACATACGGCGATGACGATGTATTTTTTAATTTTATTCTAATATTGACAAGTTATATTCGATAATGTTTTCAATAGTTTAAATTGATAAAAATCATCTATATAATTTTACCGATACTCTTTTTGTCTCGTCTTCAAGCCATTTAACGAAAGATTCTCTCATACGCATTTCGCCAAGATAATTTTTTACTCTCGTTCTTATGCTGTCCATGTCTTTTTCTACGGAAATTACTTTTACTATATAAAAACCTTTACCGACTAATTCTCTAACCGAGCTAACCGTTCCCACTTTATAACCTCGCTTTACCAAATTAAGCCCCGCGTTAATTTGAGATGGCAAAGATTTTTTTCCTTCGTCGTATAAAAGATTATATCCCAAATCTCCTCCGCTATTTTTTGTCGCTCTATCATCGCTGTATTTTTTTGCAAGGTCTGAAAAATCATCTCCTCTCGCAGCCAAACCTCTAACGGTATTTGCAATTTTCTGTTTTTCGCCTTTTTCCGTGAAAGTTGTAGCTTGAAAAAATATCCAAGATAGTTTAACCAAAGTGTCGGCTTCGAACATAGATTTTTCTTTACTATTATTATAAAATTCGTCAGCATCCTCGTCGCTTATATCCGAGCTATTAACCACAAGTCCGCTTAAATTTTCCATAGCGATTTGTTTTTTAATGGAGTTTCTATATTCTTCGTAAGAAATGCCTTCCGCTCTAAGTTGTTTTGAAAATTGGTCTAACGACATATTATATTGTTTTGCGATGCCGTCTAATCTTCTGCTGACATCGTTCTCTTCTATGGTATAATTATATTCCTGCAATTTTAAATACATTATTCGCTCTTCTACCAAATCCTTATAAACCAAATCATCGTTAATATCATGCCCCATTGATTTTGCTTGCAAGTTCAAAAAAGTTCTTCGGCTTATAAAATCTTCGTAAGTTATAGGGATAGAACCTACTATTCCTACTATGCTATTTACCACATCGCCAAACAAAATATTATTAAAAACATTAATAAAAAAAATATTAAATATAAAAAAAGATAATACGACAATTCGCTTCATTAAATATATCTCCGTTAATTATTTAAACCTATTATTTTAAACCTATTATATAGAATAACATTAAAATAATTTATATGCAACAAATTATAATTTATTTTTTATATTGTTTTATTAGTCAATAATTTTAATCTGCTTAAAAATTCTTTATTATATTCTACCGTTATATCTATTTTATTTTTGGTTATAGGATGAATAAAATGTATTTCTTTCGCTATTAATGCAAAACATGTCATTTTATATATTTTGGCGTTTTTGGAATATATTTTATCTCCTATAATCGGATGCCCAATATGCGACAAATGAACTCTTATTTGATGAGTTCTGCCCGTAATTGGATTTAATTCCAAAAGAGTATGTTTGTTCAATCTTTTCAATACTTTATAATTGGTTATGGCATTTTCTCCGCCAAACTTTACGGATATTGGAATTCTTTTATTTGGATTTTTGCTATCTTTTCCTATGGATATATCTATAGTTCCTCTGTTATTTTTTATTAACCCTTCGACTATAGCATGATATATTTTATTTATTTTTCTGTTTTTAAAAGCGTCATCAAAATATTTTTTAGTATTATCGTCTTTTGCAAGAATAACTATTCCAGAAGTATATTTGTCTATTCTATGAACCAAATAAAGATTTTGTATATTACTATAATTTTCTTTTATTAATTTAATTAAATTATTGTCGACTTCGATGCCTCCGCCTTTGTTTATTGCCATAAAATAATCGTCTTCGTAAATAATATTTATACTCATAAAAATATTTAAAGTTATTTCTTAAAATTCTTAATATATTTTTAATATAATTATTATCGACTGAAATTTTATTTTTCATATATATTAATTAGACGAATAACTATACGAAAAAGTTCATTTACGGTATTGAATAAATATATAAATATGTTATATTAACAATTGTATATTTTATTAAAGGAGCAAAAAATGAAAAAGACAAGAGGAGTATTTATAGAAAACGAGCCTTCCATATTGGAAAAGTATAAAAGTTCGTTGGATAATTCTTTTGATATAACTATTTTTAAAGATACCAATTCATCATTGGCTTATATTATAGAAAATAATTTAAATATTTATTTCTATATCCTAAGAATCACCCAAAATAACGGGGATAGCATAAAATTTTTTGCAGATAAAATAAAAGAGATAAATCCTCAAATAAAATTAGTCATAATAGAATCTGAAAATAGCGTAATAGACGAAAAAAGATTCAACAACGCTTTAATTTTCCCTAAACAAATCGACACGGGACATATAGTATCTAGCATTATGCAATATATAGAAAGCATAAGCGATGGACAAAGAAGACAATATTCGAGAGTTAACTGGCCTCTACATGTAATAATAGGTTATAAAGACAAAAGCAGAAATCCAATCGACAGAAATATTTTATCGATTAGCGGAAACGGTTCTTATATAAGCTCTGACACAAGCATTCCTAATAAGGGAGATATGCTCGGTTTGACAATATCTTTTAAGGATTTCAAATTATTTACCGAAGCAAAAGTGGTATGGATAAACGACGATAACAAGAAACCTGATTTGCCTAAAGGGTTTGCAGTTCAATTTGTGGATATCGGACCCGCTTCTCAGAGAATAATAGACCAAATTATAAGAGATAAATTATTGCAAGAGATTTTAATTGAATATAAAGAAGAAAACTTTTCTTAAATTATATTTTATAAAGAATATTATAAATAAAGATTATGACGAATGCCCGAAAGTATAGAAACTATAACGAAAGAAAAAAATAAAATAAGAAGTTTATTCAAAAATATAAGAAGCGATTTATCTGACGATTTTGTAAAAAAGAAAAGTGCCATAATTTATAAAAAATTTTTAAAGATAGTCAATATAAATAAATTCGATTCTATATGCGTATATATAGATTTCAATAACGAGGTTTCGACAAAAAATATAATAAATTACGCTATAAAAAACGATATAAAGGTTTCGATTCCGTATATAGTTGACGAATACAAAATGAGATTAAAATATATTAAAGATTACGATAAAGACATTAACAGAAATACGAAATTCGGAAACGGCGAACCTTTCGATTATTGTAAAGATTCTTCAATAAGAGAAATATCGTTGTTTATAATTCCCGCTTTGGCTTTCGATGAACATTGCAACAGACTTGGATTTGGAAAAGGATATTACGATAATATTTTAAAACTTAACAAAAAGGCTTTGAGAATAGGTTTGGCTTACGATTATCAAATACTTCCCAATATACCAAAAGATAATAACGATGAAATATTGGATATAATTATAAGCGAAAATAAAGTGATAAAAGCCGATTAACTTTCGGGAATTTCTTCTTCGGCATCGTCTTCTTCGTTGGTAAATAATTTGTCCAAATCTAAAACTACCAATAATTTATCTTCCAATTTTCCCACGCCTTTTATATATCTCTGCCCTATTCCCTGAAGCATAGAAGGAGGAGGCTGAATATCCGAATTCGCTATAGACACAACTTTTGAAATAGAATCTATCATTATTCCCATATCCACATCCTCAATTTTGGCTATTATGATTCCCGTATTTTTATCGCCTTCGGATTCTTCCAAATTAAATCTCTTTTTTAAATCTATAATCGGAATAATATTGCCTCTTAAATTTATAACCCCTTCCACAAAATATGGAGCGTTTGGTATAAGAGTAATTTTCTCCATTTTGATTATTTCTTTAGCCTGCATAATATCTATAGCATATTCTCCGCTGCCCAATCTGAAAGTAACCAAATTTGTAGTCGCTTCTTCAACATCAACCTTTTCAATATCTTCTTTCTCGATAGGTTCGATAGGTTGTTGTTCTAAATCCGCCATAATGCCTCCGATTATTTTTATTAAATAAGTTTTATATCCTTTACAAATATTATCGGAAATATACGATTATATATTTATATTATAGCTGGAGATGATGGGGCTCGAACCCACGACCCTCACGCTGCCAGCGTGATGCTCTCCCAAACTGAGCTACATCCCCACTATTTATTTTCAAATTATTCTATTATAATTTATATTTAAAGTCAACGATGCAAATTTATTTTGACAATTTATGTAAAATACAATATAATTACGAAACTAAAATTTGGAGATATTTAATGAGTATTGAGAATTTATTTTTGCCAAATTATTCAATAGGAATTGACGCGTATAAAAATATTGAAGAAATATGCTCAAATTACGGTAAAAAAGCCGTTATTATAGGCGGAGAAAAATCTATTTCCGTATCAAAAGACGGCATTATAAAAAATATAGGAAATATAAAAATAAACGGAATATTGCATTATGGAGGAGTTGCAAGCTACGAAAATGTCGATATTCTAAAAAATAAAGATGAAGTTAAAGACTCCGATATAATATTTGCCGTAGGAGGAGGAAAATCTATCGACACTTCAAAAACTTTAGCCGATTTAATAAATAAGCCTATATTTGCTTTTCCAACTCTTGCATCAAATTGCGCTTCCGTCACGAGTTTATCGGTTATGTATAATGCGGATGGCTCTTTTAAAAATTTATTTCATCATAAAAGACCTCCAATTCATACTTTTATAGATTCTAACATAATATTAAATTCGCCCGAAAGATATTTTATAGCTGGCATGGGAGATGCCGTGTCAAAACAATACGAAACGGAATTTTCAATAAGAAACGAAGATTTGGATTATAATAATTTTCTTGGATATCAAATCATAAAAAACTGCTCTAACGATATTATGGAATACGCCGTTAAGTCTTTAAATGATTTTAGAGATAAAAAATCAAGCGATATATTAAATAGAATACTTCTACATATAATATATACCACTGGTTTAACTTCGGTTACTATGAAAGACGATTATCATATATCTCTTGCTCATGCTATGTATAACGGATTAACTAAAATTAAATCTGTATCGGAAAATTTATTTCATGGAGAAATTGTAGCTTACGGAACATTATTGCTTCTTTTTTTAGACAATAAAAATAAAGAAATAAATAAAGTTTTTAATTTCAATAAATCTTTAGGTTTGCCTACTTCTATAAAAGATATAGGCATAATAAATAACGGAAAAGAAAATATAAGTTTTAACAATAAAGGGTTAAATTCGGCTTTGGAAGGAGCAATTGCCGCAAAAGATTTGAATATAAGCCCGTATAAAATCGATAAAGACATGATTTTAAAAGCTATAATAGATTTAGAAAATTACAACGATTCAAGAATATAGATAATTTAATAAAATAAAAGTCCTAATATTTTTATATCAGGACTTTTACAATATTTATCATTATAAAAATATTATTATCTTAAAGTTATAATATAATTCCATCTCGGCAAAGGATATCTTCCCGTTTTACCTACATTTCTGCCGTTTATGTCGGTAATTTCCGCTTCCGCGTATAATATATATCTGCCTCTAGGCAAATAATTAGCTCCGGCAGTAGAAGAAGTTCTTCCCGCAAAATAGAATTGAGTTTGAGTTTGTCCGTCTATGACATATATTTTAGGCAAATAGAATATTAAATCTCTGCTTAAAATATTATAATTATCGTCTATCCTTCTTGCATAAACTCTAATCTTTGCGAATTTTCCTTGAGGAGGAGTTTTTATAGCTAATGTAATCAATAAAGGATTGCTTCTCGATGCCACAAATCTGTCGTTATAATTTATGATAAAAGAGCTTATTCTAACATTTTGAGCGTTTGAAACATTTACCGAAGTATTATCGTAAACATAAGGAGAATCAGCTTTTGAAAATGTATTGAATCTAGGCTTAGCTGGAGGAATATCGGGTATATTATTCGTATTAACTTCGTATAATCCGTTGTCATCTAGTTGAATAGAAGAATTTGTATTAGAGACATTGGTGTTAACATTTGTGTCGGATAAAACTATAGTGTTATTGGTAGCTAAAAAATCCATGTCCTCTTTTGTTATATTATCTCCGAATATATCTTCCAAACTATTATCTTCGGTGTCGTTATTAAAATTATTGCTTTCTATACCGTTTGTGGCTTCAAAATTTAAAAACGCGATATTTTTACTGTTAAGAATGCTTCTCGTAATAAAAAATCCCGCCACTAAAATAATAACAACTATTAGAATTATTATAAACGGTTTTAATTTTGATTTGATTTCACTTGGCATATTCATATCCTGCATTTAAAATATTATTTGTTAATTAATCGGATAAATTAAAAATTATTTTATAAAAAAATACGATTAATCCAAAAGAAAATTTTTAAGTTCCTTCGACAAATCGATATCTGACAACTTTTTTAACGCTTTTATTTGTATTTGTCTCACTCTCTCTCGAGTAATATTCAATTCTTTTCCCGTATCTTCCAAAGTTTTAGGCTCTTTTCCATACAAACCGAATCTCAAAATAATTATCGTTCTCTCTCTTTCGTTTAACGATTTTAAAGCTTCGGTAAGAGTGTCTTTCAAACTTTCCGCAAAAACTTTTTGATGAGGAAAAGGAGAATTTTTATCCTCAATATATTGATTAAGATTTATATTGTCCGAATCTGCATAAAACGAATCTATACTCGACATATCTTGATTAAACATAATTACCGAATCCAATACTTTTCTGTCTATTTTCATTTCTTTTGCAATCTCTTCCGTAGTCGGCTCTCTGTTTAATTTTTGAGATAAATATCTGGATATTTGAACATTTTTTTTGATTAATCTTGCGATATGCATCGGAAAACGAATCATATGTTTTTTACTCGATATTTCTTTAATTATACTTTGCTTTATCCACCAAACCCCGTAAGTGGAAAATTTAAATCCCTTTCTATATTCAAATCTTTTAACCGCTTCTATGAGTCCTATATTCCCTTCGTCTATTATATCGATAAAAGGAATTCCGCTGTTATAATATTTTTTTGCCACGCTTACCACGAGCCTTAAATTCGATTTCACCAATTTGTTTTGAATAGAATCTATTTCCTTATCAAGTAAAAAAGCTTTGTCGTCATTTTCGTCCAAAGCTTCTCTCTCTTCTCTACAGGCTTCGAGCCTCTGCCATAAATCTAATTCTTCCTCTTTTGAAAGCCTGCGAATTTCTCCTATTTGTCTTAAATATACGGCTACGGCGCCTTTATATTCTTCATCATCGACATATTCTTTCAATTATTTTACCCAAATTAATAAATATAAATCTATATAAATAATAAAATATTTTAACAAATTTTCAAGTTGCATTATGATAACTAATTTTATTAGAATAAATATAATTAGTTTTTATTAAATTTCTTTTAAACTTCTTTAATGTATACTTTATTCATTCTGGCTGGCGTTATAGGATTATTGTTAAAGTCTTTTTTTAACGACACAATTTTATCGACTACATCCATTCCATTAACGACTTTTCCCCAAACGGTATATTTTCCATCCAACCAATCGGCTTTGGCTACGCAAATGAAGAATTGAGAGCCTGCGCTATCGTCTTTTTCGCCTCTTGCCATAGAACAAATTCCTCGTTCATGCAAAACATCGTTAAACTCTGCAGGAATATTAAAACCGGGTCCGCCCGTTCCATGCAATGCTCGATTAGGCTGTTTACTTAAAGGGTCGCCGCCTTGAATCATAAAACCCGGCATAACTCTGTGAAAAAGCGTTCCGTTATAAAAACCTTCATTTGCCAATTTCTTAATCGCTTCTACATGTTTTGGAGCTTTATCTAGAAAAAATTCTATCTCTATAATTCCGAAATCAGTTTCTATAAATAAATGCTCGCCCATAAATTACTCAAAATTTTAACAAATTTCTAATATAAAATTTTTAATTAACAGTTTTTACATAAACTTTATTCATTTTGGCTGGTTCTAAA
>CAZUEE010000001.1:67687-84182 GCA_964619175.1 uncultured Brachyspira sp.
AAATTTTTAATTAACAGTTTTTACATAAACTTTATTCATTTTGGCTGGTTCTAAAGGATTATCGTTTCTGTCTCTTTTTAATGCCACAATTTTATCAACCGCATCCATTCCGCTTACAACCTCCCCCCAAACGGTATATTGTCCGTCTAAAAAAGTGGAATCCGCAACGCAAATAAAGAATTGAGAGCCTGCACTATTTATGCTTTGACTTCTCGCCATAGAACAAATTCCTCGTTTATGCGAAACATCGTTAAACTCAGCGGGAATTACAAAATTAGGTCCGCCCGTTCCATGCAATGCTCGATTAGGCTGTTTACTTAAAGGGTCGCCGCCTTGAATCATAAAACCCGGTATAACTCTGTGAAAAAGCGTTCCGTTATAAAAACCTTCGTTTGCCAATTTCTTAATCGCTTCTACATGTTTTGGAGCTTTATCGGGGAAAAATGCTATCTCTATAGTTCCGAAATCGGTTTCTATAAATAAATGTTCGTTTGAGGTTTTCGGTTTTTGAGCTATCAATACAGTAGTAAACACTATTATAGACAAAACCGCTATTATAATTATTTTTAATTTTTTAATCATTATAACTTTCCTACCTTATATTTGATATTTTATTAATTTTTAAACCCTTTAATTAATAATCGTAATTTTTTTATTAAAATTTATATGGATAAAAATTATTCTTTTATACTATCGTAAGTATAGTCGGGATTATAAGTTCCTTCTCGTTTTTCGCCTTTAAGACTCGGTATAATTAATATTTGTCCTTTTTTTATAATATTAGGGTCTTTTATTTTATCCTTATTAGCTTCGTATATTCTTCTCCATAATCTTCCGTCTCCGTAAATAAAATCATAGGAAGCGATAAGCCATAACGAATCCGTATTTTTAGTTCTTTCCACTACTACATAATATTGAGGGAATGTTCCCGTAAAAATCGTTTCTTTAGGAGTTTCGCCATCTTTAAAATCTGAACTTCCCATTAAATTGGCAAGAGCTATTACATTTTTTGAATGCATTAAAGAATTAGAATAATCTTCGTCTCTTAAAGCCGTGTTTGCGTTAGTCAAAGATTGCGAAGCCTCGTTATACATAGTTGCTTTTGAAATATCATAACCGCTTTCTTTAGCCTTATTTAAAGCCTCTCGAGCTTTTGCATAAGCTAACGGAGCTTCCAATCTATCCAAAATATTAACGGCTTCTCTTGCATTTTTAGAAGAGTTTGTATAATCTGTTCTTTCCAAATAAGCGCGAGCATTCGATTGTAAATTTAAAATTTCCCTATCGTTATTATCGCCGTTTGTTAAAACCGATTCCGATATTAAATAATCTCTTCTTATATCTATAGAAAGCAAATCGTATCCTAATTGAGATTTTAAAGAAGAATCTTGATATTTAATTATCGTATTGCTATAATCCATATCGTTTGAAGCGACATTAAATATATTTTTAGCTAATTGAATATCATTTGCCGCCAAACTATAAAGATTTGAAATCGAAGTATTTCCGTTTGTTTCTCCGCCTATACCTTTGAATAAATTTAATTTTCTTTCGGCATCGATTTGACTATCTAAAACATATTCGTAAAGCCCGTATTTAGATATAAATCTACTCGAATATTCTCTACTCCTTTTTGCAAATTCTATACTTTGTTCATAGTCTCCAGCTTCATGCGCCTCTATCGCCAACTCTCTATATCTTTGCGCCAATCTATAATCGTCGTTTATCGATTGTCCGTATACTAAATATGATAAAGAAAAAATAAATAAAAATAATACTTTTTTCATTCTGATTACTCCAATATTTTATTTTAATTTATAAATTAATCTAAAATTAATTATTCGTGGAAGATTTTTCCAATTCTTCCATCTCTTTAATTTTTTGTTCAGCCTCTTTTATATTTTTAGAACTCTCGTCAAATATGCTTTTAGTGGAAAAATACGCCTTATTATGAAACTTTTTAGCCTGCAAAAAATAATTAACCGCATCCTCGTAATTATCTTTGCTTAAAGCTTCCATTCCGTTGATATAATTTAATTCTGCAAGCTCGTAATTATCCTTATCGATTTTATAAGCTTTTATATCTTTGGAATACTCTCTTTCCAAATCGATTTCTTTTTTCAAAGTTTCCGCATATTTTGGAAGTCCTTCATTCAATACCGTTTGATAAGAATTAGACGCCGTAGTTAGCAAACTAGACATCTTTTTTGCTTCTTTACTATTATTTTCGTCTATAAGTATAACTGCTTCCGAAAAGTTAGTTTCCGCTATATCGAATTGTTCTTTAGAATAATCCCGCAATTCATACCTAACGGCTTTTTCTCTCAAACTCGAAGCATCCCTATATTCTTTTAAGGGCATAGTTCCTCCGCAAGATATTGCAAAAACTAAAACAAAAATTAATTGAAAAATATATAATCTTAAATTCATAAATACTCCAATAGTTAGAATAATGTTTAAATATTATATTAACGGTTATAAAAGTCAATAGTTAATTAAGCAAATTAAAATTTTTTTAATGAAAAATTAAATATATCCGAATAATTATGATAAGAATATTTTTATATGGAATTTTAATGCGTTATATAAATATTATAATTTTTATTTTATGTTTTAATTTGAACGCCGAAGTTTATAACATTTTTTCAAATAATAACGACATATATTATAGTTCGCTTAATCGTTCTACAAAAGGTTTTATATTAAATAATTCTTTAATTAAAAATTATAATAATTTGGAAATATCGGAAGTATTCGAATCTTCTATAGCAAATTCTATCAATTATAACGGAATAAGTTATAGCAAAGACATTAAATATATAGACGGAGTGGCTGGAGGAAAAGCGGTTTTACTTCCAAACGGAAAATCTTTTATAAAAATGGATAATGAAGGCTATTATTATACAAGAGAAAATTCTATAAACAGTTTTACAATAGAATTTTATTTGAATCCGTATCAAGTAAGGATGAATTCAAAAGTTTTATCGAAAATATCCATATATAATAGCGGAGATGCAAGCGAATATTCGGGAATAAGAGCGAGTATAATAGATGGAAAATTAGTTTGGCAATTTAATAATTTGTTTATGTATAACGGGAAATATTCTAATATAACTTTGTCGGCGGGAGAATCTTTAAAACCAAACGAATGGCGACATCACAGTATAAGTTTTGACGCTAAAACGGGAAAATTAGTAAAATATACAGATGGACTCGAAGAAGAAATATTTTATTTAACAAGCACGGGAGATATTAACGGTTCTCCATATATGATTAATATAAATAATATTATATACGACCCTTTATATTTGGGGCAAGGTTTTATCGGAGGTATAGACGCTTTTTCTTTTACTCCGATTTTTAAGAAAAATTTTAATTTATACAAATATTTAAAAAGCGGAGAGATAATAAGCGAAGTTATAGATTTAAAAAACAACGATATTTTTATAGATTCCATAAACTATAAAGCCGATATTTCAAACGGAACTTATATAGATGTTTATTACAGAATATCAGATTATTATTTTTTGCCCGAAGATAATTTTATAGAATGGCAATTATTAAACAGAAATACCGCTGAAAATGTTATTAATGAAAAAGGAAGATATATTCAAATAAGAGCGAAATTTGAAAGCGATGCAGAAAGAAATACAAGCCCTATACTAAATAATATGGATGTGGTTTATCACAGAGGAAAAGCGCCGCAAAAACCAATTAATTTAACTGCGACCGCGGTTAATAATTCGGTGGTGCTTAATTGGGAAGGTTCTCATGAAAATATAACGGGCTATAAAATATATTATGGAACGAAATCTGGAATATATAATAACGCAGATAATATTCCAATAATTATAGGAAATCAAACGGAATATGTTATAAACGGATTAAGAAACGGAGAGATTTATTATTTTACCGTGACTACCATCGGAGGAGAGGGCGGAAATATAGAAAGCAATTTTGCCGAAGAAGTCTTTGTCCGAACATCTTATTAAATAATAAAAGGAGAGATTATGCATATAGGAACTAAAGCTATAAAATTAACCAATCTTGCGGAAGATTTATTAAAAAAGGGAGTGGACGGCGAAGCTATGGAAGCTCTTAAAAGAAGTATGAGATTAAGCAACGGAAACGATATGAAATCGTATTTGCAAATAGCTTTATCTTTATTTGAAAACGGAGATTACGAGCATGCAAAAATATTTTTAAATACTTTTTTGGAATATTGGATGGCATCCGAAGCGTATTTTATTTTGGGAGATATAGCTAAAAAAGAAAAAAGATTAAAAGACGCTTTTGAATTATACAAAAAAGGAATATCGTTATATAATTCGCATAATCTTAATCCTTATTATGAGTTTTTATCGTTATGTTCAAAATTAAACGAAGAAGACGAAGGATTGGAAATAGCGAAATATTTGCTTAAAAGAAACAACAGAGACAGAGTCGCTTTGGTTTATATGGCTAATTATTTTTATAGAAATAAATTATATAGAGAGGCTATAAATTTTTACAAAATATTGGTCGAAAACGATTTAGCCGATTATAACGATTATCATTATTACGGAATTTGTTTGCATGAAATAAAAGATTATAAGAAAGCAGAAGATATGTATATTCAGGCTTTATCTATATATCCGGCAAATACTCCAGCTGCAATCGAGCTTAAAAATCTTAGAAATAAAAGTTTAAGAGATAATTATCCCAATCTAGAAAAAAGCAGGGCAAAATATACTAAAAATATAAAAGAGTCGCCAAAATCCAACGATTATTTTCATTTAGGAAATATAGAATTTATAGAAGGCAATTACGAGAAAGCCGCTGAATATTATTATAAAGCGAAAGAAGTTTATCAAGAATATATGGGAAAAAAAGAAAGAATTTGCGTATAAATTTTATAGATTTATCTGTTTTTGTAAATAAAAACTTTATTTCGTCCGAGTCGTTTAGCTTCATACATAGCGCTGTCGGCTTCTTTTATCGTATCGGATATAACTTTTTTTGATGAAGGTTTATATTCCGATATTCCTATACTTATTGTGATATTTATAATATTTTTTTCATAATGGAACGATTTTTTTTCCATAGTTTTTCTTATTCTTTCGCCTAAAATATAAGCCTGTTCTTTTTTAGTATTAGGACATATAATTAAAAATTCCTCGCCTCCGTATCTAACCGCTATATCGCTTTTTCTTAAAATATTGTCATGCGGATTATTTAAAATCATTCCTAATTCATGAAGTATAAAATTCCCGCAATTATGCCCGTATATATCGTTTACATCTTTAAAATGGTCTAAATCCATAAATATTATCGAGATGCTATAATTATATCTTATCGCTCTTTCAACTTCTTCTTCTATCACTTTGTTGAAATATCTTACATTATATAATCCCGTGCGAGCATCTATAGTTGATTGAGCGTTTAATGTGTCTATTTCTTTTATAAGATTTTTTATAACATTGTCTTTTTCTATGGAAGATTTTTCTTCTATTAAACTTATATTTAAACCAACATTTCTTATTTTTAATTTAATAATCGATTCGTATAAATCGTATATAGTTAAAGTTCCGATAGGATGATTTTTATCGTCTATAATAACTATATATTCCAATTTATTTTTAAGCATAGAATCGAATACTTTATCCAAATCATCATCGGGATATATCGATATAAAATCTTTACTCATAAAAAAGGAGGCTTCTTTATCTAAAATTTCCTTATCCTTTTTTGTGGATTTTTTAGAAAGTTGTTTAAAAATTCCGTCCAATAATTGGCGATAATCTATTATTCCGATTAATTTATTCGATTCGCTCACTACGGCTAATATTTTAATACTTTCTTTATTTAGAATTTTGATTAACTCCGATAAAGGAATATTCTTTTTTACAGTTTTAATAATATTCTCCATAGACGATTTAACGATATTCTTATACATTAAATAAAGCCTCTTAACAGTAATTAACATATTATTTTATAACAATTTTAATTTTTTTCAATATTAAATATTTTCAATTTTTTGTAAATTAATGTATAATATATTCAAATATCCGAAAATTTAAGTAATATTTTTTGGAAATTATAAATAAGGTTTTTATATGGGTTTTAAAAATAAGATTCTCATTTTAGTAATTATAGTAATAATTTTGGTATTGTTGCCTGCTATCTTTATAAATACAAAATCCAACGAAAAAGTTTTTTACGAATCGGCGATGGCTTTATCGGAAAATTATTTTTACGACTTAAATTATACTTTAAATTCCATATTTGCTTCGAGCGGGGCTGGAGCTGTGGCGCTTTCGGATATAGCTAGTTTATCCTACGATTTATATTCTGGTGGAAATATCAGCAATGTCTCGGAAAATTTAAAAAATATGATTCAAAGATTTCGTCAATCTCAAATCGATTTGCCTTATATTATAGGAAATGGAATATATTTTGAACCAAATATTATAGCCTCAAATATAAATTTAAGAGGATTATATTCTATTTATTTATACGATTTAATCGATACGGCGGACGAACAAACTCTAACGACTATAGGGGAAAAATTAAACGAAAATAGAAGTTATATTCGAGAAGAATTTTATAAAATAGCGCTACCCGAAGAATGGAATATAGAAACAAGAAGACCAAGAAATGTATATTATTCGATTCCATATTCTAAAGATACTCATAAAAATCAAAAAGTTATTTCGGTATCATCGCCTATATATTCAGAAATTAACGGCAATGTGGGAGTTTCGATTACCGATATTTCATTGGATAAGGTTTATCAAACTATGGCAAATATCATAAAAGACGATAAATTTAATCCCGTAATTTTTGACAATAGAAACGGAAATATAATTTTTCATAAAGATGCTGAATATATATTAAGAAATATTTCTGAAATTCCAACGGTAAAATATATTTCCGAAAATATAAGTTTTTATACGAATTTAAGAACGATAGAAAATTACAATATCGATGGAATAAATTACGCTTTATTCGTTAGCCAACTTGAAAATTATAATTTATTAATGTTCGTTCCTCAAAGTTATTTTTACGGAACATTAAATACAATTAACGGAATTTTTATTCTTATTTTAATGATAGCGGCTTTATTAATAATCGTTATTTTAAAAATATTTATCCCAATATATTTAAAACCTTTAAAGAAAATATCCACAGAACTTGAAGAAGGAGTTTTAAATCGCAATATATTTATGAGCGTAAGCAAAATAAAGTCAAAAGACGAATTGGGCGATATAAGTAATTGGATAAATATATATCAATATATGGTTCAATATTTATTTTCTATAGGAAACAAAACTTTAACATTGTCAAAAGAACAACAAGATTCCATTAAATATAAAATAGACAATATCTCAAAAATATCTAATTCTATGGTCGAATCATCAGAATCGATAGTCGATAATATAGTTAAACAAGAAAGCGGAATTAAGGATGTTGAAAGCGGTTATTTGGAAATACATGAAACTATAAATACAAATTTGTCCGATTTAACCTCAATAAACGATATGATGAAAAACCTTCAAGAAAAAATAGATTATCAATTGGAAAATTTTGATAAAATTAATTCCAATTCTCTAAATATACAATTAGATATAGACAAAGTTTCCGCCTCAATATCAAAAATAAAAGAAGAAACTAAAGATGTTATAGATTTATCAAAAAGTAGTAAAGATAGAATATTAAAAACCGAAAACTCGGTGAAAAATATAGCATCTTTAATGCGAGGAATTATCGATTTCGTAAACTCCACTATAGACACATCGCAACAAACTAATATGCTCGCTATGAACGCGGCTATCGAGGCGGCTCATGCGGGAGAACAAGGCAAAGGTTTTAGCATTATTTCGGAAGAGATAAGAAAATTGGCGGTTATGACGAATACGCAATCGGAAAATGCAATATCTATAATCAGAAATTTGGAAAAACAATTTAATTTGGTAGTGGCGGATATTGACGAAAGAATGACGGCTGTAGAAAATATACTTTATAAGGCTCAAACTTTCGAAGAAAATATGGATAATTTAAAGAAAATTGCAGACGAAAAATCAATTTCTTCCAAAGAAATAACCTCGTCTATAACCGATTTATACTACACGGTAAAAGATATTAGAGAGCAATACACTTTATTGCATAATAAAATAGCAACGGATTTAAATGAGTTTGTTAAATTGTCCGAATTATCCAATAAAAACGACGAAGCGGTTAAACTTGTAGCTCAAAACGCTAACGATATAGTCGAAAAAACTACAGGTATGAAAGATAATATAATAAATATATATAATTTGGTAAACGATATAGAAGAAATTTCTAAAGTTAAAGGCGAGTCGGTTGTAAATTTAGAAAAAGAAACGTTTAATTATACTATTATGGATTTTGAAGAGGTTATAAAAAATAAAGTAAAAATCGGAGACGAAGCCTATGCAAAATTTAAATTTATAAAAGGAATGCATAACTTTATTATAGACAAATTAGGTAAAGATAATTTTGATAAATTATTGGAAAAAGTATCGGAAGATTCAAAATTGATATACGGCGACATTAAGAGAGCAAAATATATAAAAAGATTCGCATTATCTTCCGCGTTCTTTATACCGATAAAAGCGGTAAATGACGAATTTTATAAAGATTCAAAAAAGGCAATTATCGACAAAGCTAGATACGATTTTAACAAATTGAGTCCTTTTAAGAAATTTTCGATTAGATTAATGGGAAAAAAATCTTTATCAAAAGTAATTATCAAATTTAGTAAAAAATTATTTCAAAATATTAATATAGAAATAGTTAAATCGGATAAAAGAAAAGTTATTTATCATTTGTCTTATTTTCCAAATTACGATTTGGCGATTGAAGAATATTATTATGAAATGATTGGAAATATATTCAGACAAAAATATCCAAACTCTTCGGAAGTAAAAATTACGCAATCTATAAACGGCGGATATATTTACACTGAATATATAGCGACTTGGTAAATTTAATAAATTTTTAATTCTTTTTATTCTATTTCCGATAATCTAAAAGTATTAAAAACTTTCTTAAAAATTTTTATTCTTAAATAAAAATAACAAAGGAATATTTATGAATATAACCGACAGATACGATTTAAATATGGGCAGCGCCAATTTAACGAAATTAGAAAATACGAGAAAAAAATACCAAAACGAAACATCTTCAAAATTTTCTTTGGATATTCCAAACGAAAAAACAGTTGAAAAAATTGATAAAAATAAAGAATTTGAAAAAAAGCGTTTGCTAGAAGTTTCGCAAGATTTTGAAGCGCTTATGATTAATCAAATGCTTAAAGAAATGCGAAAAACCGTAAATAAAAGCGATTTGATAAACGGTGGAATGGCTGAACAAATTTTTGAAGATATGCTTTACGACGAATATTCAAAAGAATTTTCAAAAACAAAAACTTTCGGACTTTCGGATATTATATACAATCAATTAGAAAAGTATATATAAAATATTTCTAATATTTTAATAAGGCTTATAATAGTGTGATATATATTTAAAGCATAATAGGATACTCATATTTTATTATGCTTTTTATTTTATTATATTTTTTATTTATAATTTTTATTTTATGTTATCATCTGTTTTAAGAACGCTAATAAATGCATCCTGCGGTATTTCGACATTTCCGATGGACTTCATTCTTTTTTTTCCTTCTTTTTGTTTTTCAAGCAATTTTCGTTTTCTTGTAATATCACCTCCATAACATTTAGCCGTAACATTTTTTCTCAAGGCGCTTATATTTTCTCTTGCGATTATTCTTCCACCGATTGCAGCTTGTAAAGGTATTTGAAACATATGTCTTGGTATGAGATGTTTTAATTTTTCTATTATTTGTCTTCCTCTAGTTTCGGCATTACTTCTATGAGACATAAAAGATAGAGCGTCCACAACTTCGCCATGAACGAGTATGTCTATTTTTTCAATTTGGCTTTCTCTAAAATCTGAAAAATCATAATCGAAAGAAGCGTATCCTCTAGATATAGATTTTAATTTATCGTAAAAATCGTAAACCACCTCTATTAAAGGCAAATCGAATTTAATTTCTGCTCTTCTATCATCCAAATAATTTAAAGAAGTTTGAACTCCTCTCCTATCTATGCATAAAGATATAATATTTCCCAAATAATCGCTTGGCACTATTATTAAGGCATGTATAAAAGGTTCGTAACATTTTTCTATATATTGAACCGAAGGAAAATCGGATGGATTGTCTATAATTTTTTCTTCTCCGTTAGTTAATTTTAATTTTACCTCGACAGACGGACTCGTTATTACAAGATTCAAATTAAATTCTCGCTCCAATCTTTCTTGAACTATCTCTAAATGCAAAAGCCCCAAAAAACCGCATCTATAACCGAATCCCAAAGCTATAGACCTTTCAGGTTCGTATATAAAAGAAGCGTCGTTTAATTTTAATTTTTCAAGCGCCTTTTGTAAATTCGTATAATCTTCGTCTTCTGCGGGAAATATACCGGCAAAAACCATCGGCAAAACTTCCTTATATCCTATTAACGGCTCGCTCGAAGGATTATTTTCCAATGTTATCGTATCTCCGATTTTTATATCCGATATATTTTTTATTCCCGCTATAATATAACCAACCTCTCCACTTTTTAATTCGTTAGAAGGTTTAAGTCCCAATAATAAAGTTCCGCACTCTTCGACTTCGTAAACGGCTTTGCTTTCCATTAAAAGTATTTTATCTCCTTTTTTTATAGCGCCGTCAAATATTCTCATTATCATAACCGCTCCTCTAAAAGCGTCGTAATAAGAATCGAATATTAAAGCTCTCGTTTTAAGGTTATTATTGTCTTTTGGAGGGGGAATCATTCGAACTACCGCTTCCAATATTTCATCGATTCCTATGTCGTTTTTCGCGCTTGCCAAAACTATATCGTTTTGATTTACTCCGAATTCTTTTTCCATTTGAGCTTTGCATAATTCTATATTCGCGGCAGGCAAATCTATCTTATTGATTACGGGAACGATTTCTAAATTATTTTCAAAAGCCAAATAAAAATTAGAAATCGTTTGAGCCTCTACGCCTTGAGCCGCATCGACAATGAGTATCGCTCCCTCGCATGCAGCAAGCGAACGAGACACTTCATAATTAAAATCGACATGTCCCGGAGTATCGATTAAATTAAAAGTATAAGTTTCTCCGTTTTTTGCTTGATAAGATAATTTTACCGCTTGACTTTTTATGGTAATTCCTCGCTCTCTCTCTATATCCATAGAATCGAGTATTTGCGCCTTCATCTCTCTGCTTGATATCGCTTTCGTATGTTCTATTATTCTATCCGCCAAAGTGCTTTTTCCATGGTCTACATGAGCTATTATGCAGAAATTTCTAATCTTATCGGAATAGGACATTTATAATAATTTCCTTCAATCAAAAATTTATATTTCAATTTTTTATTTTTGTTTATTTTATATATTGACGACAATTATAATGCGGTTATTAGGTTTTTGCAAATCGTTTTAATTAATTCGACAAATCTCCTAATGGCGCTCTTTTCTCCCAATTTATATCGTTCGACATAGGAGCTGGAAATGTTTTCCAATTTATATTTTTTTTTGCAATCCAAACTTCCTTAGATTCGAATACTCCGTTTTTTTGCATCCATAAATGAAGTTTATTATAATAAGATTTTTTATAAGCGTAAGTATAATAAAGTTTTTTATTTTCCGCTATATATCCTTCCATGAAAGTCACCTTTATCGAAGGATATCCCGAAAAGACAAGCATGAATTTATTAATATAATCGCTATGGCTATATACCGCCATGTTGTTTGAAATAGCTTTTATAAAATTTAATTTCTTTTTGCCATCTATAATAAGTTCTCCGTCTTTTTGAAAAAAGAAAATTTTATCCGATGCAAATTTTTTTTCTTTTATTAAATTAATCCAACCTTTATCGAAAGACATTGTTCGCTTATTCGTAATAAATAATAAAACCGTGATGACTAATAATATAACCGCTATAATGAATATATATTGCATTATTAATAAAGTTCGCCCGCATAATCTCCGCTCGCCCAATTGACATCCTCGGGCTGAGGCACGGGATATTTTTTCCAATTTGCATTAGTGTTTGCAATCCATCTGTCGTTTGTAAAAGTGGCGTTATCTTCTTTCCAAGCATCCAATTTTTCCTCATAACTTGGAACATATCTTGAATATCTCGTAATTCTGGCTCCTTCAATCGAATATCCTTCTACCATAATTATTCCCAAACTTGGAGCGTTATCGAAAAACAAACTTATGGGTTTTTGATGCGAGTAATAAGCTTGAGACTCCGACCTTGCGCCTAAAAATTTATATTCTTTTATAAGTAAAAAAGGAGACTTGCCCGAAATCAAAATCCAATTTCCGCCGGGAATAGCCTCGTATAAAGCACCATGCATATCTATGGTTTTTCTGTTGATACGATTAACCCAATTTTGAGAATATTCGCTCGTTCTTGTAATATTTTGAGCGTAAATAAAATTAATTAAAATAAAAAATAATAAAATTTTTTTCATAACGACTCCGTTTCATTTATTTAATATATAGAATACTATTATATTATCATAAATAAAAATTTCTACTATGTATTATTATATATTATCGTCAATTATATGTTATTTTTTCATTTTGTATAAAAGAATATAAAGAATTTTTATTTTATTAATTATTATTTAGGTTTATTTTTTATAATATATTCGGGCCTTTTCTTTACTTCGTTAAATAAATTAGCCAAATATTCGCTTATTATAGAAAGCGATATTAATTGAACGCCGCCCATAAATAAAATTATTATTATAATAGACGCCCAACCTCTCACCAATTCTGCAGGATAAAATAAATATAAGTAAAAAACTCTTAATGAAAAAACTATCGCTATAAAAATCGATATCATTCCAAAAAATAAAGATATTTTTAAAGGTTTAACCGAAAACGATAATATCCCCGTTAAAGCAAACCTCAACATCTTCTTTAAAGTATATTTTGTTCTTCCCGCAACTCTCGATTCTCTTTTATATTCAAAAGCTTTTTGTTCAAACCCCATCCAACTTATAAGTCCTCTGATATATTTTGGATTTTCGCTAAAACTTCTATAAGCTTCGATTACATTTTTATCAATTAATCTAAAATCGCCCGTGTCTACGGGAAATCGAACTTCCGAAAGCAAATTAATTAACCTATAAAATACTAACGCCGTTAATTTCTTAAATAAACTTTCGCCCTCTCTCGATATTCTTTTGCCGTAAATAATCGGAGTTTTACTTTTTTCGTATTCTTTAATCATATCAGGAATAATTTCAGGCGGGTCTTGTAAATCTGCGTCTATGATTATTGCTATATCGCTTTGACAGTTATGTATTCCGCAACTGACGGCGGCTTGATGTCCGAAGTTTCTTGAAAAAGAATATAATTTTATCCTATTGTCGCATTCGTTTAGATTTTCTATAATTTCTTCGGTTTTATCTTTGCTTCCGTCGTTTATAAAAATAAATTCGCATCGATAATCTTTTAATTTGTCCGACACATTATTTAACCTTTGATATAAAATTGGTAAAACTTCTTCTTCGTTATAACAAGGAATAATAAAACTAACTTTTTTCATTTACTACATTTCCCTTCAATTTACAAAAAGCTAATACGCTTGAACCAAACGGCAAATTAATTTTTCTTAAAATATATTTTTCTAAATGAAATATTTTATAAAGTATGTTGTTAAATATTCCTTTATTTTCAGTTTCCACTTTTTTAATATTAAATATTTTATGAATAAGCCTAACAATCATAAAAGGCGCAAATAAAAAGAAATTAAAATAAGTGATTTTATTTATTTCAAATCCATTATTGAGCAATAATTTTTTTAATCTTTTTAAACTATACCTTCTATAATGTTCATTTATTACATCATGATAAGTAAAAAGCCATTGATAAGCTGGAACCGTTATCAAAATTCCCCCCCCCCCGTATCAAAATTACATAATAATCTTTTTATTTCATTTAAAAATTGATTTTCATTTTCTATATGTTCGATTACATCCAAAGCAGTTATTATATTAAAACTGCCACTTTCAAATTCATTATTGAATATATCGCAATTTTTAATATCATTATATTTTTTATTGCTATATTCATGACTTTCTATACCAATAGAATTTGGAATATATTCAGATATTTTAGATAAGAAAAAACCGCTTCCGCAACCTATATCCAATAATCTTTTTTCGCTATAATTTGGAATATTGTTTATTATAGTATCGACTATTATATCTCTTCTCGCTCTATGCCACCAATGACAATCTTCAAGATTTTCAATTAAATTATAACTTTCTTTTTTCATTAATTAATACTCCATTAAAATCAATAATAACTTTTTAAAATATCTTCCATATCGTTAGCTTTAGGAAACATTTTATTATTCGTATAATAGCTATTAAAATAATTTACATATTCATATATTTCTTCTTTTGTATTCTTTCTAATTCTCTTATATAGTTTATTAGTAAAATTTCCGTATTTGAATTCTTTTTCAAGCGCAAAAGCTTTACTAATATTTAATCCTTCGTTAAAAACGGTTATAGGATATATAGTAACTTGTTGATTAGGTTCGCAACTATGAGGAGTGGTAGAAGCAAAGAAATAATCGCATGAAAAAATACCATATCTTAAACCATCCCTAAAATCAATATGAGAACTTTCGTATTTGAAAGATTTATTCGATAAATTTGTCAAATAATTTCCAAATTGAAAATAAATCGAATCCAATGCAGAAAGGTCAACTCCATAACTTAAACCGCAATTTGCATAATAAATCATTCCATCGGTAGGCAAATTATTATATATTTCTATAGTATCGTTGAAATAATTATCTATTCTTGGATTTAAATTAAAATTAGAAAATAATTCGTTACCATAAGGAAATTTTATATATGCAAATACAAATATTATTAAAGGAATTATAAATATTAAATTCGATAGTAAATTTTTATTCATTTTATAAATTTCATTACCTAATAATCTTTGTAATATATTTTTATTATTTAAAATCATATAAGAATAAGACAAAAACATTGAATATATTACAAATAAAAAATGAATAAAAGTCATAGCTTGATGAGAATATGGAAGTTGCACTCTTAAAAATAAATAAATATTAATCAAGATAGATAAAAATAAAACTATAGTTATATTTCTAATTTTTCTAAATAAAAGCGAAATTACAATTATACCAATACCAATATATCCGAAATAAGATATTATAACTTTTATACTCGTATTTATATCTTTACTATAAGCGCTATAAGATATAGAATAATTTTCAGTGGCAATTCTTATTATTCTTGGATATAGGAAAATTAAAATAAACGAAATTCCTATTATACCCATAATTATTAAATTAATTAGCAAATTTATATTTTTTCGCTTTATAGAACTTGCCAATATGTCAATACTTATATATAAAACTATAGGAAATGTTGTATATAATGTCCATCTCTTCCATAAAAACATATATAATAAAGAAATAGGAATTATAATTAACAGAAATTTTAAATCTTCATTTTCTCTAAATTTTAAATATGCAATCATAGAGATATAAGCAAAGAAGAACGCTCCATACATATGCATAAAATGTAATAAATTAAAAGAAAATATAGGAAGCATAAAATATGCCGCTAATGTTAATATAAAAGAAGGCGCTTTTATATTAATTTTATTTGTTATATATCTAATAGTATAAGCGCATATTAATGTAGTTGGCAAATAATAAATAAAAAATATTATAAGCGTAACGGTTAATCTGCTAACTCCAAATATTTTTGACAATATAGTCGCGGGTATTGTAAAAAATGTTTCGTAATCTAAATTATATAAAATATTTTTCAAATAACCTTCATATATTTTTAAATTCGTTATACTTAACCAATAACTCAAACTATCATAAACCAATATTTCTCTTTGATTAATAACATAATAAAAAATTATAAAGAAATTAACGGCTATAAATATTAATATTGATATAGTTTCGTATTTGTTTAATTCAAAAAACTTATTTTTATACAAATATTTTATAAAAACATATAATAATATAAAATAAATTAACGATATTATAACAAACAAAATGATTATAAAGTTGTCAATTGAAATACTATGCAGATAGTGAAAATTACAGATTGATAAAACCAACAAAAATATCAACAATAATAAACCAATAGTAATAATTAATTTATTTTTCATAGAACTATCCCTTTAGTAATTAATTGTAAAAAATGCCAAGATAAACATTTAGATTTGAGAGTAAAATTTTGCAATAAAAAAGATGCAATACTACTTATTGTATTGTATTGTATTGTATTGTATTGTATTGTATTGTATTGTATTGTATTGCGCCCGAAGGAAGTCCAGTAAATAATACTATATAGTTTCTCATAATTTTTTTACCAATTTTTAATCAATTATAAC
>CAZUEE010000002.1:0-61656 GCA_964619175.1 uncultured Brachyspira sp.
GTAATAAGACGCTCCCAAATGATTTAAAGCCTCTTCGTTATTAGGATTAAGTTTTAAAAATTCCGAAAGCGTTTTTATAGCATCTTCGTATTTTTCATTTTCAAAATAAGTTTTACCAAGAGAAAACAAATCGTCTTCTTTATTATTAATTTCTTTCATACCTACTCCTAATTTTTACTATTTTTTATTATATTATATTTGTATATTTTTACAAGAGCATTTAATAGAGATTATATTAAAATATTTTAATTTATCAAAAGTAAGATTGACAATATATTATAAAAATGTAAATTTTATTCCTTAACTGCTCCACCCATAATCCCAGAAATGAAATATTTACTTGAAAATAAAAATGCTATTAGAATCGGCAATACGGCAAAAATTGCTCCAACCATAATCTGCCCATAATCTATACGGGTATCTCCTTTTAATACTGAAAGAGCCACAGGTAAAGTATACATATTCTCAGTATTAAGTATTATTAAAGGCCATGTAAAATCACTCCATTGCCCCATGAATATATATATCCCCAAAGCTACTAAAGAAGGAGTCATTAATGGCATAACAATTTTAAAGAAAATATATATTTCGCTTGCTCCGTCCAGTCTTGCTGCTTCTATTAAAGCATCTGGAATACTCATGAAATTCTGCCTCATTAAAAAAACACCAAAAGCTCCTGCCAATCCCGGCAATATAAGAGCTATATGGGTATTTTGTAAATTGGCAAAACTCATCATTCTATATAAAGGTATTAATCTACTATATATAGGAATCATCATTGATAATAATACGCAGGTAAACAATAATTTTTTTCCTCTAAATTCGAATTTAGCAAAAGCATATCCAGAAAAAGAACATAGTAATAAATTTAAGATAGTAAATATAATTGAAACTTTCAAAGAATTAAATAATGCCGTCCATATAGGAATTCTATTTGTCAATGAGTTTAAATTTTCAAAAAAATAATTCCCAAAGAATATCGGCGGAACATTCATAAATATTTCTCCCGAACTTTTTGTAGCTGCCACAAACATAAAATAAATTGGATATACGCTAAAAAATGCTCCTATTGATAAAATTAAGTATAGCAATATTGTAGTGGGTTTTATTTTTTTCATTAATCCTCCCTTCTTTCTCCAATTTTTAATTGCAAATAAGTCAAAGTTCCTACTATAATAAGAATTATAACGGATATAGTTGAAGCATACGGCATATTTAGAGATACAAATGCTTGATTGTATATATATAATCCTAAAGTCATTGTCCCATTATTAGGACCGCCATTTGTTAATAAAAAAGGTTCTGTAAACAAATTTAATGTCCCTATAGTAGACATTATAGAAGTAAAAAGAATAATAGGCTTTAAAGATGGCAATGTTATATATAAAAACTTTTGGAAAGAATTAGCTCTATCTATAGTGGCAGCTTCATAGTAATCTTCAGGAATATTTTGAATAGCCGCAAGAAATAATATCATATTATATCCCGTCCAACGCCATGATACAACTATAATAATTAAAATTTTTGCAGGTATAGACTGCTTTAACCATGCTATATTTTCTATTCCCAATTTAGATAATAAAAAATTAGCGATTCCTCTATCTTGAAATATTAATAAGAATATCATACTATATGCAACCGCATCTACTAATACCGGAATAAAATACGATGCCTCAAAAAATGATTTTAATTTTTTTATTCCCCTATGTATGATACTAGCCAGCAATGTGCATGTTATAAGCATTATAGGTAATCTTATTATGTAGAATATAAAAGAATTGATAAGAGCTGTTCTAAATACATTATCTCCAAATAGTCTTTGATAATTTTTAATACCATTAAATATCAATTCCCCTCTTTTTTGTGTCATAAAACTTAATATTATAGTTTCAATAAATGGCCAGAAATTAAATAATACTAAACTGATTATTACGGGTATTGATAAATAAAATCCAAATCTACTCGAATATTTTTTCATAGGATGCCCTCACCTTTTATTTTCTTAATTTATATATTTATTCTGCAATATCCACGCCTGTATTATTTTTAAGTTGTTGGGCAGTATATTTTAATATTTGTTCAGGGTCGGTTTTATCGTTAACTATTGCTTGATATGCTGATTCCATAAGTATTTGCGTATCAGGAAATATTTCAGTATATTTAGCAGCAAGAGGCATCATTTTAATTAATTCTGGAATTAATTCGTTAAAACCTTTTCCAAAATAAGGGTCTTCTTCATAGAATTCATCAACTTCATAGGTAGGTAAATAAGTCGGTAGAAGTCCGTATTTCTTAAATGCAAGTAATTGGTTTTCAACGGTTAACATTGCATTTTTAGCAAATTCAACCGCAGCGGTTTGTTTTATGGTATCTCCCATATTTATTATTGCGCCAGAAGCTCCTCCCCATATAGAGGTTTTTATATCTCCTTCATTTAATACGGGCAAAAAAGTTACCTTCCATTTGCCTTTCATTTCAGGCGCTTGGTCTTTCAAAGTTCCACCCCACCAAATACCGTAAGGAATACTTGCTATATCATCCGTTTTGCATGCCCTTATAGTTCCAGTCCAATCGGTAGTATCAAAAGCTATGCCTTCTAATACCAACCTTTGTATAAGTTTACCCGCTTCTATTGCTTCTTTTGAAGACACGGCTATTTTACCATCTTTAGTAAAATAATCTTTATTCTGTTGTAACATAATAGCTCTTATAAAATGAGAAAAACCTTGAGGAAAAGGCATACCTATCATTTTAGTATTAGGAAGAGCGGTTTGTAATTTTTTACCTGCATTTATATAATCATCCCAAGTTACTATATCATTTATATTTATTCCAGATTTTCTAAATAAATCTTCTCTATAGAATAATACGCCAATTCCTATTCCAAATGGCATAACTACTTGTTTACCGTTAGAATCAAAACTGGTAGGTATTTTTGAAGGAGCTACTATATTACTCCAATTATCAGGCATTTTGTCTTTCAAATCTAAAATATATTTATGATAATTTTCAGTAATTAATGGAACATCGACATCTTCAATCATAATTAAATTAGGTAAATCGGAATTAGCCCCTAAAGCAATGAAAAGCTTTTGTTTTAATGCGGCTGACCCACCAAATTCCGTTACATTAACTTTTATTTTAGGATAAATGTTATTAAACGATTCTACCGTATCTTGTAAATGAGATGCCGCAACATTCCAGCCCCATACTTCTATAGTGGTTTCGGTATCCGAATTTATTGTAGTCCATGCCTCCGAATCATCTTTAGAATTTTTAGAACAAGAAATTAATAGAAAAACTATATTTAGAATAATTATATAATATTTTAACATAATAAGCTCCTATAATTTTTAATTATATGGAGCAATTATATAAAAAAAAAAAAAATAGTCAATATTAAAATATGATTTGTTTAATAAAATTTGTTAATCTTCTATAGAAATGGATATATTCTCTATTTCTTTAATTTTATTAATGATAACACATTTTAGTATATCCATAACATCTTTATAATGAATATTATTAACTAAATTATTTAATTGAAAAGGGTCTTTCTTTAAATCATATAAAGAATGGCTTTTATAGTAATTGCTATCTTTATCAATAAATGGATTTTTATCTGGAGCATATATACAATATGAATAGTATTCCGTTCTTATTGCCCTTCCAACAAAACTTTCACTAATTTGCAAGAACACTATATTTTCATGATTATTATCTAATATTATATCTTGTATTGCTTTGCCATCCATATTATTATTTTCTATACCTGCAATTTTTAATATGGTTGGAGGCAAGTCAATTAAACTTACAAATTTATTCTCTCTTTTGCCTATACTAAAACTATCACCATTTATTATTAGCGGAATATGAATAGACGCATCTTCTGGCGACCTTTTATAATCGTCTCTACCATCTTTTGGTAAATTTTTATTTCTGGTTTTAAAATGTGAACCGTGGTCGCTTGTATATATTATAACCGTATCATTAAATATATTTTGTTCTTTTAATTTATTTACTATTCTACCAAAGTTATTGTCTATAGAATGGCAAGCGCCTAAATAATCTGGATAATTTTCTTTAGAATCTCCAAATCCTAATTGTTTTATATCTTTAGGAATCTTACAATTACCAAATTTATCCTTTGAATATTTAGGTCCTTCATACTTATTTTTATTATTTTGATGATGAGGTTCTATATATGAAACGAATAGAAAAAAAGGTTTACTATTATCTTTTTTATCCAAAAAATCTAAAGCATAATCTGTTATAGCATCTACTCTATATTTCTCAAATTCAACTTTGTTCATATCTTTATCAAATAAATATCCTTTAAATCCATCGGAAGTAAGTTCAAGCACATCCGAAGCGACCCAATAATCTTTATAACCTCCCCTCTTCTCTTCTGGAATTGGATTAAAAATATAATCTTCAATACTATCTTTTCCACCTAAACCATTTGTAGCCAAATGCCATTTTCCTACATATGCTGTTTGATAACCATTATTAGAAAGCAACTTTGATATTGTAGTTATATTTGTAGGAAGCGCTATAGCGTTTACAAATACGCCCGTTTTAGTTGAATATAATCCTGTTTGCAAAGATGCTCTGGCAGGACCGCATACGGGTTGACAAGTAAATGCATTATCAAATACCGTTCCTTCTTTTGCCAATTTATCTAAATTTGGAGTTACATTTAATTCTTGTCCATATATCCCCATAGTATCCCATCTTTGTTGGTCAGAAAATATAAATAAAATGTTCTTTTTCATTGTAAAATACTCAATTCCAAAATATATATTATAAAAAATTTGTTATAGTATAATAAATTAAAAATATATTGTCAAGGTTTTTTGTAATCAATTTATTTTATATTGAAATTTAAAAATAAATAATTTAGTATATATTTATGAGTAATATATCAGTTTTAATAAAACCTTCTTCTTCCGCTTGCAATATGAAATGTAAATATTGCTTTTATTTGGACGAAGCTAAAAATAGAACCGTAGAAAATAATGGGATTATGAATGAAAATATAATGAAAAAAATTATAGATAAAATCATAGATAGTTCCTATAATAATATATTATTTTCTTTTCAAGGCGGTGAACCAACAATAGCTGGACTAGATTATTTTGAATCTTTTATAGATTATGTGAAATTTAAAAATGATAATAGATATAAAATTAATTATAGTATTCAAACTAATGGTTTAATTATTGATGATAAATGGTGCAACCTATTTTACAATAACGAATTTTTAGTTGGGTTATCTTTTGATATTATAGAAGATATACATAATAAATATAGATTAGATATAAATGATAATGGATGTTCCTATGATAAGGTATTAAATACTAAATTATTATTTGATAAAGTTAATATCAAATATAATGTTCTAGCGGTTTTAACTTCGGAGTTATCAAAATATCCTGAAAAAATCTATGAAAAAATAAAAGAATTAGATATAAAATATACACAGTTTATACCTTGCCTATCAGAATTATATAATGATAATGATTATGCTATAAATCCTAAAGATTTTTCTTATTTTTACAAAGAAATTTTTACTCTATGGAAAAAAGACTTTTTGAATGGTTTATATTATAGTATACAATTTTTTGATAATATAATTCCTCTTTTTGGCGGTTTTTTTACTCCGATGACCTGCGGTATAAATGGGACATGCCATAATCAAATGGTAATAGAGAGCAACGGCGATGTTTTTCCTTGTGATTTTTATTGTATAGATAAATATAAAATTGGAAATATAGTCGATGATGATTTAAAATATATATACGATAATAAAAGAGTAAGAGATTTTATTTTTGAAAGAAAAGAAATATCTAATTTATGTTATTCATGTAATTATTTTGTATTTTGCAACGGAGGGTGTAAAAGAATGTTAAAAAATATGTATATAGACAATAATTTTTGTTGGTATAAAGATTTTTTAGATTTTTCTATTAACGATATAAGAAAAATCTGGAAAATAATCTCAAAATAATTTTTATATTATTCTAATTTAATTTATTATGATAGTAGTATTTTTATTAGTTAGTTTTTTATCTTCGACTATAGGGGCAATTTGCGGAATCGGAGGCGGAATTATAATAAAACCCGTTTTAGATTCTCTTAATGTTTTAGAAGTTAGTAAAATTAGTTTATTATCGTCTTGCACCGTTTTGTCTATGAGTTTATATGCTTTTGTCAACGCTAAAATATCGGGCAGTAGTAATGTGAACTTAAAAATAGCGACTCCTTTGGCTATAGGAGGAATATTTGGCGGAATAATTGGCAAAATATTATTTTCTAATATTATAATTTTTTTTAAAAGCGAAAATATAGCGGGAGTTTTTCAATCTTCAATACTAATAATTTTAACTATCATTACTTTATTGTTTACTATCAAGAATATGGGAATAAATAAAATAAATTCTCTTCGTATAAATAATATATTTTTATGTTTAATTATAGGATTAATTTTAGGTTTATTATCTTCGTTTTTAGGTATAGGCGGAGGTCCTTTTAATATAATGTTTTTATGTTTTTTCTTTAGTATGGATGAAAAAATATCGGCTGAAAATTCTCTCTACATAATATTATTTTCTCAAATATCAAATGTATTTATAAGCGTAATTAAAAACGATTTTGCAAAAATCAATTTGTCTTTTTTGGTTATCATGATTTTAGGCGGAATTTTAGGCGGAGTTTTAGGACGATTAATTAACAAAAAAATAAATACTATTATATTTCAAAAATTATTTTTAATTATTCTTTTTATGATAATTTTGATTAGCGTATATAATTTGTATAATTTCTCAAAAAATATTTAGTCTACGATGAATATTTTTTATATAAATTTTATATAATTTTTTATGCATCGCAGACTATAATTTTAATTAATAAATTAACATTAAAGATTATCGATTAAATCAAATCTAACATAAGTATTAACATCGACCGGCGCTTCGATAATTTCCGAATTTATAAATATTTTCTGTTGAGCTTCATACCATTTGGCAGCGCTTCCATCCTCGAACGCTTTTTTAACATCGTCAGAAGTAAACCATATCGCCGTTTCTTTTTCTGCAGATACCGAATCGATTGGAGTTCCGTTTAATTTAGCTACTATTTCAACGGCTTCATCCATATTTGCATCTCTATAATCCATAGCTTTAAGTATGGCTCTTGAAAATCTATTTACTATATCCGTATTATTTTCTATATAATCTGCGGTCGCTATCCAGCTGCTTGGAAATACCGCTTCGTCCAAATAATTGGTAATGGAAGTTATTATTTGAACTTCGTCATTAAGTTGTTTAACTATTTCAAAAGTATAAGGCGCCCATACCGAAACGGCGTCAACTTTTTTGCCTATCATAGAAGATACTATACCGCTAACATCCATATTAACTACATTGACATTATTTTTCGTTAAACCAACTCTTCTTAATGCTATATCCAATACTATATCGCCCGAAGTTCCAAGTTGAGTTCCTACGGTTTTTCCTCTCAAATCGCTTATTGTATTTATTTTAGCCCATTTTCCCGCTATAATTTGTTCTGATTTACTTAATCCGTTTGGAAAAAGTATATTGACTTTTCCTTGTATAGCCAACGAATGCGCTCCATGTCCTATATAGGCAAATTGTATATCACCCGAAAGCATAGCCGCCACTTCCGCAGGACCGTTTAAAAATTTTGCCAATTCCACATCTAAATTCTCTTCTTTGAAGAATCCTTTTTCTTGCGCTATAGCAGCCGCAGAGGTTCCAGCAAAATCTGCCAGATACGCAACTTTTATAGAGTCAAGTTCGGAAGATTTAGATTTCTCTTTGCATGATATTGATATAAATACCATAAATACCAATAACCCAATAACATAAATTATTCTTTTCATGTTTTTCTCCTTTTGTATTTGTATTTTATTTATAATAATTTTACAATAATTTTTAATTTTTTAAATATTTAAAATTATTTTTTTAACCAATTAAAAGCAAAGATAATATAGTATAATTTAATTCAAAAATTTTTCTCATTTTCTATATTTTCTTTATCTTTTATTTTTATTAATTATTTTTTCGTTTCCAAATATTCTTGATATACCGATTGCCATAAACTATTTTTTATATTGTTAAATTCTTTAGATAATTTTGTTTCAGGCGACCTTGGATATTCTATAGGAACTTCTACTATATTTTTTATTCTTCCCGGTCTCGGACTCATTATTACCACCCTTTGAGATAAAAATACGGCTTCCTCTACATCATGAGTGATAAAAAAACAAGTTTTCTTTTCTTTATCCCAAGTATTTAAAAGTTCCGTTTGTAATTGAGTTCTTGTTTGAGCGTCTAAAGCGCCAAAGGGTTCGTCCATAAGAAGTATATTTGGATTAACCGCATACGCTCTCGCTATGGCTACTCGCTGTTTCATACCGCCCGACAATTCTTTTGGATAAGAGTTTTTAAAATTTATTAAACCTACGGCATTAAGGTAATGTTCCACTATTTCGTTTATTTCTTTTTTAGATTTTTTTTGTATTTCGAGTCCAAAAGCCACATTTTTAGCTACCGTAAGCCATGGAAACAAAGCGTATTGCTGAAACACGACTCCTCTATCTGTTCCCGTTCCGCTTATAATATTTCCGTCTATTTCTATTTTTCCAGAATTTGGAGTATCCAATCCCGCTATTATATTTAATAAAGTGCTTTTTCCACATCCTGAAGAACCGATAACGCATATAAATTCGTTTTCATAAATATCTAAATTAACATCGTCCAAAGCATGCACGTCGGCAGAAATTCCCTTATAAATTTTACTAACATTAGAAATTTTTACTTTTACTTCTCTATTTATCATAATAAATCTCTCTAATTGATTTTATCTTTTTTTCTTTTCCTGCCATACGGTAACTTTATTTTCTATTATACTTACTATAAGGTTTAATATTAAACCCGTTATTCCTATTATTATGATACCAAGCATAACTATATCCATTCTAAAATATAAACTCGCTTCTTGAATCATTTGCCCCAATCCTGCATTTGAGCCTGTCAATTCAGCGGCAATTAAAGTGGTCAGAGAAGCTCCAAGTCCCAAACGAGCTCCGACTAAAATATATGGAACCGAAGCCGGTATTACGACTTTAATAAAAATATCTTTATCTTTTGCTCCAAGAACTCTAGCCGCTTTAATAAGAGTCGTATCTACTTCTCTAACGCCTTGATAAACGGTAATAATCATAACTAAAAAAGTAGATATAAATATAACTGTGATTTTTGCGCTCTCCCCTACTCCTTGAGCCACTACCACAAGCGGTATATAAGCCAAAGCCGGAATATTTCTTACAAACTGAACTACGGGTTCTATCAATAATTGAATTGGTTGATACCATCCCATTAAGAAAGCTATCGGTATAGATACTATAAAAGCTATACTAAATCCCGTTAATACTCTAAATAAACTTATTCCTATATGATGCAATAATTTGCCGTTTGATATTTCCCTTACAAAAGATGACAATACCTGTTTAGGACTCGCTATAACGGCTCCGGCTATAGAAGAAGATATAAGCTGCCATATTAACAAAGCTATCAATATTGAAGCTACTGTAAATATATATTTGGCTTTTCCAATAGTTTTTTTATCCATAAATTAAATTCCTTTATAAAATATTAATTTTATTATAAATATTAGAAATATTAATTAATAGCCTTTTCTATTATATCCACATATCTCCAAAAACCATAGCCGCTATTTCCAAACCTTCGTCCTTAAAATAATTCTGTTTAATCCTAGTTATAATTTCAGAATTAGTTTCTATATTTTTATCGCATGAAAATATAAAAATCGATAATAGCGTTGTAAATATAAATTTATTCATAATATATCGCTCCGTTATTTATTATTTTTATTTCAATATTTCCTCTATTTGAGAATTACTTAAAAAATTCATAACCAAAGGCTGCGATTTATCCTTTTGTGACTGTTGCCAAGTAGCGTATATTCCGTCTTTTGTCATAAGAGCGTCCACATATCTAGAACATCCCGTTCCATAGGGGCTTATAAACAACGGTAATTCTTTGCTTATTCTTTCTATATGATTTAAAGAACCGTTTTCTATATAGGCGACTCCTCCAAGCTCTTCGCAAGAATAACCTCTAGGTCTTTTTACCGCTCTGCTATGTTCGTCCAAATTTCTAACGCATTCTCCTCCATCGTAGAAAAATAGGCTAATTCTTTTATCTTTGAGAACTCCTATTTGTGGCAAATCTATAATGCATGTGCCTCTAGTCATAGCCACATCCCAAGTATGCCCTTTTTCAAAAAAATAAAAAATAGGCTCTTCAAAATTTAAAGTATCATCATTTCTTTTCATATATCCCGTATTTGAACTTGTCCAATTATACGGATGAGTGCAAAACAAAAGATATTTATTGCCGTTATAACTATCGTATATGAAAGGGTCTTTTAAATGTATAAATCTTGAATCCGTTCCTTTTATTAATTTTTTTATATTCGATGGATTCAAATTTTCAATTTTATCTGCGACTATAACATCTATATCCCATACGCCCGTTCCGGGTTTTAAAAATTCCTTAAGATGTTCGGGATACTTATTTTCAGATTTTTCGGACGATATATACAACTCTACCGTAGAATTATATTTATTGAATCTTAAAGCTGTGCCTTCTATCGATAAAACTCCATTGGGCAATTCTTTTTTATATATACTTTTTATTTTTTCCCAATTATTACCTTTATCGGAAGATTTAAATATTGCAAGTTCGGCTCCTCTATCTCCTAAATCGAGTCCTGTTCTTGAATCCCCAGAATTTCTAAATCTCCCAGATACATAAAGATTTCCCGCTTCATCTTCTACCATATTGCCGCCACCAAACCAATATCCTTCTTCGGCAAATACAGGTACTATAATTTTTGCTTTATCCTCGTCTATTAATTTTAAAGAAAATTCCATTAATTTATTTTCTAAATAATTCATAACAGCTTCCTAAATATTTAACATAATACATATTATAGACTTTATTAATTATAACATTAACGATTATAAAATGTAAAATTTGTCGGTATTTATAATAGTAAAAATCATAAAAAAATTTAAAAATAGTGTTGACATTTATATTAACATAATATATTATTATGTTAATATATTTATGTTAATTATACGATTTGGAGATTTGTATGTTCCCTATTCTTAACTTTGCATTAATGTTTATAATTCCAATTATAGTCGTGAGTATCGCCAAGATTATCGATAATAAAAGAAATTCCAATATGGGAAATTTCGATAATATCTTTGAAGAAGGAAAAGCCGCATTAGACGGAATAGTAGAAGAAAAAATTTCCGAAGTTAGAGATAACGCTATAGGTTTGGAAATTGCCGTTAAAAAAGCTGGATTCATAAGCAAATCTATGGAAGAAGATTTAGCCAAACTCAATAATAAAATAGAATCGTATAAAGATTATAAAGCAGCCGTATCTCAATATCAAGAACAGGTTGATTCTTTGGAAGAAGCCTATTTGGATATATTAAACAAAGTAGACACCGTTTTGAAAGAAAGAAACACAATAGAAAAAACCTATAAAAGAATATCCGATGTAAAAACCAAAATGATAGAATTGGAAAAAAATGTTTCTTCGGTGCAAGATAAACTAATAGAATCTTACAATTCTAAATTAAACGATTTTGAATCTGAATTGTATAAAAGATTCGATTCGCTCACCTCTAACCTACTCGCTCGCGACGCTCATTATATCGATATGGCAGAACAAGAAAAAGAAAAAATATCCGCATTAACCGAAGAGTTTAAACTTCATGTTGCAAAAAAAGAAGAGTTGTTTACAAAACAACTTACTCAACTAGCGGAAAGAACGGCGAGAAACAATATAGAACAATTAGCCGAATTATTTGAAAAAAGCAGAGAAGAACTTGTCAATAAATATTCTTCGTTTGCAGACGAGATTGATTTTAAATCTAAAGGCATAGAAGAAAGATACGAAACTTTAAGTCAATCGAAAGACGGACTCGAAAACGAATTAATCAATTTAAGAGATACTATTCATAACAGATTAAGCTCGATAACCGAATCTACTGTTTTAGAGTTTAAAGACGAGATGGAAAAAACCAAAGAAATTTTATACTCTTCTTTAAAAGAAGGACTTGAAAAAATAACTCAAGACAAAGAAGAGTTTTTAGAATCCATAGAACAAAAAGCCGTTTATTTGGAAAAATCCATAGACGATATAAAAGATAAAGCCGATTTTATTTCGCAAGATTATGCCAAAAGAACGAGTCAATTGGATTCCGATTTTACTGCATTCAAAGACGATATAAATAGACGATTATTAACCGAAGTTGAAATTTTCTCAAATAGTATAAGAGATGTTCTTGAAAATGAAAACGACGGAATAATAACGCTTTATAGGAATAAAACCAAAGAATTATCCGACTTGATTATGGCATTGGACGGCATGAGCGAAGAAACTTTATATAAAGCTGAAAGTAAATTTGAAGAGATTTCAAACGATATAGAAAAATTGAAAAACGATATACTTTCAAAAACGCAGGACGATATGGAATATTCTATAGATAACGCTAGAAGTTCTTTAATAGCTGAAATAAACGAACTCAGAGCGGATGTGGAAGGCGAAACTAATTTATTAAGAGAAAGAATAGACGAAATACATTATCAAACTTCGGAATTTTCTTCCATATTAAGCAACAAACAAGAAGAAATATTGGATTCTTTAAGTTTGGAAAAAGAATATTTATATAAAGATTTGGAAGCTCAAGCTAATGTAAAAATGCAGGAGTTGGAAAATCAATATAATTATGTAAAAGATAATTTGGAAATAAAAATAGACGATTATATCAAAAATACTGCAACCGATTTGGGCGATATGGATAATAAATTGTCCGTTTTAAAAGAAAAATATAACGAAGAATTTAATAATATAGAAAAATTAAGCAGAGATACGGAAAATAATATTAAAGATAATGTCGAAAAGAAAATAGAATTGTTGGAAAAATCTTCTTCCGATATCAAAAATTTGATAGACATTTCTAGCGAAAAATTGGAAAACGGAATAAAAAGCGCCGAAAAAAATATTAACGATATTAAAAATAATTTAACTCAATATGGCGATTCTTATATAAATAATTTGACTAATCAATTAAAAGAATTAATTGAGAATTACGAAGAAACTAAAATGAAATCCATAACCGAAAGCGTGGATAATGTTCGCAAATCTGTAGAAGAAAGCGAGAGAAAACATAAGGATATGATTGATAATTTGGAATATTCTTTGGACGAATTTAAAAATAAGGTTAATAATATAGTCGATGACAATATCAAATATAGCGAAGAAAATAAAAAGAATATAGTCGATAACCTCCATAACGAATTGATTAAAGCTACAGAATCTTTTGAAACTATTTTAAATAGCAAAAGAGAAGGCATGAATAAAGTTAAAAACGAACTTGAAGATATTATGCGTAGAGTGGAGATTGGAAAAGAATCTTTTGAAAAAACTATAAACGACGTTTACGAAAAAGCGGATAGCAAAGAAAAAGAATTAATCTCCGATATAAAAAATAAATATAACGATTTGGGAGAGAAGATAGACATTTTATTTGACGAAAAGAAAAACGACTTGAATGACATGAGCGCAAAATATCATTCTATAATAGAAAACGCTTTTGGAGAATTGAGAGAAGAATACGAAGAGTTAAAACATCATTCCGATTTAATTACGGACGAGTATAAAGTTCGTATGGATACTTTGGCGATGAAGATAAACGAAATTTATTCGAATGTCGACAATGTGAAATCTTCTATAGAAAATAAAATTAATTATATAGACGGTTATGTCAACGATATAAAAGAAAATATAGAATATAAAGCTAAAGATATAAATAATTTTATTGACGATAAAAAAGGATTCATAGAAAATAAAATAAATAGTATATTTAACGACGCCGAAAAAGGAATAAATGCTAAAATAAACGAACTTAAAGAATTAATTGAATCGGCTGTAGAAAAATATAGAGAAGAAATAAGCGAGATAGAAACTTACAGACTCGAAGAAAATAAAAATATAATGGAAGAAGCGGAAAATATAGGAATTCAAATAAGGGAAGATTATGAAGAATATATTAACACTCTTCAAGAATTATATAACGAGGAAAAATCTTCTTTAAGCGATTATGCCAATCAATTAAAAGAAGAGATAGAAAAAAATATAGAAGAATCCGAAGTTGAACATTTGGAAAAAGAAACTAATTATATAGACGAATATCTTAATCAAACATCTTCAAAGATAGACGAAAAAATTAACGGTTTAAATCAAACTTTAAACGATTCTTTCAATACATTGTATAGAAGTGTTAATGATTTAGTAGAGAAGACTAGGGGGATGTATAACGAGAAGGTATCGGAGTCTCTTTCGGAGATGAAGAAGTTTGCCGAGGAGCTTGTTGATAATAGAGTTGCGGAGTCTAGGGCATCGTTATTATCGTCAATAGATATTTTGCGAGTTGAGTTTAGCGATTTTCGGGATAGTATTGATATAAGGGTAAGGGAGCAGGCGGAGACTTTGATATCGAATAATGAGAGCGTGTTATCGATATTTAACGATTATGAGAAGAAGCTACAATATATGGATGAGCTTTCCGTTTTGATAAATGATATTAAGGTTGATATAAATAACGAGTTAGAATATTTGAAGGAGGGTTTATCTTTTAGAGATGGTGAGATAGACAAGTCGTTAGAGTCGTTGCAATCTTCGTTGTTGGATAGGGAGGAGTTTGTAAAATTAGGTGAAGGCGAGAAGGAATTATTGATTAGTCAGATAGAGGATTTGAAGGAGGAGATTGAGTTATTGAAGTCTCAGAGTTTGCGAGCTAGAGAGATAGAGCTACCTAGTTTATTGGCTGGAGAGCGCGAGAAGTTGGAAGGTATGTTAGAAGAGTTTTCGAAGGATTTATTGAATAGGGTTTCTGGTCAGGAGAGCGATTTAAGTTATCTAAGGAGTGATTTATCTTTGGTTAAGGAAGATATAATTTCTCGTGTTGAATCATTGAAGGCGGATATAGATTTGGTAAGTGGGGATAGTAGGATATCGGCGTTGGACGAGGAGCGAGGGAAGTTGTCGTCTTCTTTATCGTCTTTGCGGGAAGATTTTAACAAGGTATTAGGATTGGAGGCTAGTTTTTCCGAGTTGCGAGCTAGGTTGGAAGGTATCGATTCCGAGTTGCGTGGAGATATAGAGGTTTTATCGGAGCGTTTGAAGGATTTCAGCGAGGATATAGAGGGCAGATTGGCGAGCGATTCAGCCGAGTTATATACGGATTTGGAGGCTTTGAATAAAGATTTTAGCGAGGTTCGGGTTAATCTTTTGGGTTCTATGGACAAGGCTTCGGAGATAGAGTCGAAGATAGATACGATATTTAAAGATTTCAGTATCGAGAATAAAGATTTCCGCGATAGGTTGGAGAGGCGGATAGCACATTTTGAGGACATATGGTCCGACAGTAGTAGACTGAGGAGCATGTTTAATGACGATATAATGGAGGAGGTAGAGAAGTTAAGGGTAGAAGCGGATAGCAGATTTGAGAATTACATTTCGGATTTGCAAGGTAAGATAGACAATATAGAGAGTGGAATAGTCGATTGGAAGGAAGGCAGTTTAGATGAGTTGTTGAGTCAATTAAAGGAAGCTAGGGATAGTATAGAGGGCTTTATAGAGAGTTCTGGTAGTAAGAAGGAGGAATATTTATCTGAGATGTTAAGAGTTATCGAGGATAAGGAGGCGGAGATTTATTCTCGTATAGAGGGAAATATCAATGAGCGGGTTAAGGATATAGAGGGTCGATTAAGCGCTATAGACGAGCGTGTTAATAATGAATTGGCGGACAATTTATCTAGGGTTCGCGCTAGTGTTGGCGAGGCTGAGGCAGGAATACATAATAGAGTAAACGAGCTTAGGGGTTTGATAGATTCTGCGATAGAGAAGTATCGTGCGGAGATAAGGAATATAGAGCATCATAGGAGTGGCGAGGAGGAATTATTTAGTAGCGATATCAAGGCGTTGGGCGATAAGATACGGGAGGATTGCGAGGGGTATTCTTTGCGATTGGAGCAGTTGTATGAGGAAGCTAGATTGGAATTGGGCGATAATCTTAGGGTTGTAAAGGAGGAGATAGAGTCTATTAGAAACGAGGCTGAGGTTAAGGCTATATCTGAAGAGAAGGGTTATATAGATGAATATTTGGAGGGATATACTCGCAAGGTAGAAGATAGGTTATCTAATGAGTTGTCGGGCTTGGAGGATAGCCGCAGGGCATTAGAGGAGATGATAAAGGAGTCGTTTAATAATTTGAGCTCCGATTTGGAAGAAGCCTTAGATAATTTTGCCGAGCGCTCTGATAAGTTGCTTGAGGATACGGTATCTAGTTTCGAGGCTAGGATTGAGGGGGTCGTATCGGAAGATAGGGTTATAGAAATCTATGGCGGAGTCGAGGAGAAGATAGTCGGCATAGAAGAGAAGTATAACGACTTGGAGAAGAGAGTTAATGATACCAACGATACATTGTATAGAAGTGTTAATGATTTAGTAGAGAAGACTAGGGGGATGTATAACGAGAAGGTATCGGAGTCTCTTTCGGAGATGAAGAAGTTTGCCGAGGAGCTTGTTGATAATAGAGTTGCGGAGTCTAGGGCATCGTTATTATCGTCAATAGATATTTTGCGAGTTGAGTTTAGCGATTTTCGGGATAGTATTGATATAAGGGTAAGGGAGCAGGCGGAGACTTTGATATCGAATAATGAGAGCGTGTTATCGATATTTAACGATTATGAGAAGAAGCTACAATATATGGATGAGCTTTCCGTTTTGATAAATGATATTAAGGTTGATATAAATAACGAGTTAGAATATTTGAAGGAGGGTTTATCTTTTAGAGATGGTGAGATAGACAAGTCGTTAGAGTCGTTGCAATCTTCGTTGTTGGATAGGGAGGAGTTTGTAAAATTAGGTGAAGGCGAGAAGGAATTATTGATTAGTCAGATAGAGGATTTGAAGGAGGAGATTGAGTTATTGAAGTCTCAGAGTTTGCGAGCTAGAGAGATAGAGCTACCTAGTTTATTGGCTGGAGAGCGCGAGAAGTTGGAAGGTATGTTAGAAGAGTTTTCGAAGGATTTATTGAATAGGGTTTCTGGTCAGGAGAGCGATTTAAGTTATCTAAGGAGTGATTTATCTTTGGTTAAGGAAGATATAATTTCTCGTGTTGAATCATTGAAGGCGGATATAGATTTGGTAAGTGGGGATAGTAGGATATCGGCGTTGGACGAGGAGCGAGGGAAGTTGTCGTCTTCTTTATCGTCTTTGCGGGAAGATTTTAACAAGGTATTAGGATTGGAGGCTAGTTTTTCCGAGTTGCGAGCTAGGTTGGAAGGTATCGATTCCGAGTTGCGTGGAGATATAGAGGTTTTATCGGAGCGTTTGAAGGATTTCAGCGAGGATATAGAGGGCAGATTGGCGAGCGATTCAGCCGAGTTATATACGGATTTGGAGGCTTTGAATAAAGATTTTAGCGAGGTTCGGGTTAATCTTTTGGGTTCTATGGACAAGGCTTCGGAGATAGAGTCGAAGATAGATACGATATTTAAAGATTTCAGTATCGAGAATAAAGATTTCCGCGATAGGTTGGAGAGGCGGATAGCACATTTTGAGGACATATGGTCCGACAGTAGTAGACTGAGGAGCATGTTTAATGACGATATAATGGAGGAGGTAGAGAAGTTAAGGGTAGAAGCGGATAGCAGATTTGAGAATTACATTTCGGATTTGCAAGGTAAGATAGACAATATAGAGAGTGGAATAGTCGATTGGAAGGAAGGCAGTTTAGATGAGTTGTTGAGTCAATTAAAGGAAGCTAGGGATAGTATAGAGGGCTTTATAGAGAGTTCTGGTAGTAAGAAGGAGGAATATTTATCTGAGATGTTAAGAGTTATCGAGGATAAGGAGGCGGAGATTTATTCTCGTATAGAGGGAAATATCAATGAGCGGGTTAAGGATATAGAGGGTCGATTAAGCGCTATAGACGAGCGTGTTAATAATGAATTGGCGGACAATTTATCTAGGGTTCGCGCTAGTGTTGGCGAGGCTGAGGCAGGAATACATAATAGAGTAAACGAGCTTAGGGGTTTGATAGATTCTGCGATAGAGAAGTATCGTGCGGAGATAAGGAATATAGAGCATCATAGGAGTGGCGAGGAGGAATTATTTAGTAGCGATATCAAGGCGTTGGGCGATAAGATACGGGAGGATTGCGAGGGGTATTCTTTGCGATTGGAGCAGTTGTATGAGGAAGCTAGATTGGAATTGGGCGATAATCTTAGGGTTGTAAAGGAGGAGATAGAGTCTATTAGAAACGAGGCTGAGGTTAAGGCTATATCTGAAGAGAAGGGTTATATAGATGAATATTTGGAGGGATATACTCGCAAGGTAGAAGATAGGTTATCTAATGAGTTGTCGGGCTTGGAGGATAGCCGCAGGGCATTAGAGGAGATGATAAAGGAGTCGTTTAATAATTTGAGCTCCGATTTGGAAGAAGCCTTAGATAATTTTGCCGAGCGCTCTGATAAGTTGCTTGAGGATACGGTATCTAGTTTCGAGGCTAGGATTGAGGGGGTCGTATCGGAAGATAGGGTTATAGAAATCTATGGCGGAGTCGAGGAGAAGATAGTCGGCATAGAAGAGAAGTATAACGACTTGGAGAAGAGAGTTAATAATACTAAGAATAATAAAGCGTATATAAAGAAACTCGAAGAAAAAATTAATAAATTATATGAACAGTTGGATGAAAAAATATTTGAGATTAATGAAAAATACGAATCAGTGAATCAGCACTTTAACGACAAATTTGCAAATATAGAAAGTTCGGTATTAGATAATGAGCAGATAAATAAATTAAAAGAAGATTTTGCATATTTCAAAGAAGAAGTATTAAACGCAAATAAAGAAAATATAGACGGATTATTTGAAGAAGAAAAATTAAAATTCGAACATTCTTTCGATTCGTTTAGCAAATATATGATTGAAAAAATTAATAATTCCAAATTCGACATAGAAGAGATAAAAAAATCCGTTTTGGAAGAAAAAAATTCTATACTTGAAAATATGGAAACTTTCAGGTTTGAATTGGACTCTTTAAAGAATAACGATATACTCGAAAATTTGGAAAATTTAGCGTCCGATAAAATTAAATTGGAAGAAGCTTTCAATTCTTTGAAAGACGATTTTGATAAACTTTCTAATTTGGAAAACGAAGTTTACGAATTAAAAGATAATTTTGAAGGAGATAATTTCGCCTTAAAAAATGAAGTCGAAAAATTATTGGAAGAAGTTTCCAACATGCATGAAAAATTGGAACAAATAGAAAATAATATATCGGTTTTGGATAACGGAAATTTGAACGATTTATTAAACGAATTGCATGATGCCAAAGAAAATATAGACTTGTTTATAGAAAATTCGGAAGATAAGAAAAACGAAATAATTTCAAAAATAGAAGATTCTAACAGAAAATATATCGATTCTTATTTGGAAGAATATTTATCGGAGTTTAAAGAATGGACGGAAAAAATAGAAAATATAGAAAGTCGTATTGGAGATTTGATAAATAGTAAAGAAAACGACATTATAAATAAAATATCGACTTATGAAGATGAAATCGAAAATAAACAATCAGCTTCTTTTGAATCTTTAAGAAAAGAATTATTTGATTTATACGATTCATTTAAAAACGATATCGATACGGATAATTTAAATTATATGTCGGATAAATTATATTATATAGAAAATTCGATTAAAGAGCTAGAAGAAAATAATAAAATAGTTTCAGCTAAAATAGAAGACGATAAAAAAGAATTGTCAGAGTCGTTAAATAATTTGTTTAATGAATTTGATACATTTAAATCGAATATAAACGACAAATTTGAAAACCGAAATACAGTCGAAAATGTCGCATCTTATCCGATTAACGAATACGGAGATAAAATATCCGACTTAAAACATGCTTTGGATAATATAAATGACAATAATAAAGAGTTTAAAGACAGACTTGAAAAGCGTATAGCATTCTTCGAAGATTCTTGGACAAACGAAGAGAAAATAAACGAATTATACGGAGATTTATTAAACGATAGATTCGAATCGTTAAAAGAAAAATTGGAATCGAAATTAAATTCGTCATTTGAAGAATCTTTAGAAGAATATAAAGAAAAAATAAACGAAATGGAAAAAGATTTAAATTCTTGGAAGGATAATAATCTTAATTCTCTTATAAACGGTTTGGATTCGGTTAAAGAAAATATCAATTTGGCAAAAGAAAACGACATTACGAATATGCTAAATATGATAGAAGAATTAAAAGAAAAAATAGAAAATAAAGAAAACGAATCGAACTTAGCTTTTGAAAATAAAATATCCGATATGGAAAAAAGTATAGTAGCCTTCGAAGACAGATTAAAAGATATAGAATATAATCAAAGTTCTATAAACGACGATATAGAAAAATATATTTTCAAATTGGATAATGTATTGGACGAATACGAAGAGCGAATGAAATCCAAAATCTTAAATATTCAAGATTCCATTAAAGAAGAAAACGACAAAGCTATGGATTATGTAAGCGCCGTTAAAAATGACGATTCCAAAGATACTAATGCTAGATTATCCGATTTGGAATCTTATATAAGAAAGTTGGATAATAACGCGTCGGAGATTTCAAACGAACTTGCAAAAGATAAAAAAGATTTGATAGAAACCGTGTATCAACTTAAAAAAGACATGCATTCCAAAATAGAGGAAGATTTGGCAAGATTAAAAGATAATCTCCCTAATATGGAAGAGCTTACCGATTTATTCGTGTCTGAAAAAGAAGAATGGAGAGAAGAGTTCGAAGCGTTTAAAAACGAACTTATGAACTCTCAAACGGAAAACGAAAATTTTGCAGAAATATTTGAAGAGGAAAAAGCGAGATTAATAGAAGAATTGGATAATTTTAAATCCGCCGTTAGAGTGGAATATATGTCAAAAGAAGATAAATTCGATTCTATTAAAGAAGAGTATTTAAATAATTTTAATAAATTATTGGATAACGAAAAAGAAAAATTGCATTCTTCTCTCGAAGATATAAATAAAAAATTCGAAGACTTAAAAGACAATTTTATTACCTCAAACGAAGTTAAAGAACTTGTAAAAGAGCTTATAAATAAATATAAAGATGATATAACTTTATCCGTAGAAAACAGAAAAGAAGAAGCATCGAATAATATTGAAAGTATAGACAAAAGTTATATAGAAAATCTAATCGAAAAAGAAAGAGAAAGAATCGACGAAATATTAACCGAATTTAAGAAAAATTTAGAGGATAATTATTCTACCGTTCAGTCCGTAGCAGAAGTGTTGTCGAAAGAGGAAATTTCTATTGATAATAAATTGTCTGAAATGAAAGAAAATATTCTTAAAGATATTCCAACTATCGAAGATATAAGTCAAATATTTATAGAAGAAAAAGATTCGTTAAAAGAAAATTTCGTTTCGTTGAGAAATGAAATTTTGGGTTCTATGCCAACTTCGGAATATTTTGAAAACATATATAAAGAACAAGAAACGCAGCTTAAAAATAGTTTCAATATTTTGGAAGAAGATTTTTCAGAAAGCATAAAGAGATATAAAGAAAATATAACTAATGAAATATCCGAATTCAAAAACGAATTCTCCGAAAGAATAATAAATATCAACGATTTGGCGGGAAGTTTACAAATCGAAAGAGAGAGATTGGCAACCGAAATCGAAGATATAAAAATAAAATACGAAAGAGGGGAAATTAATTCTAACGAAGTTTTAAACGCTATAGAAAGCGACAGAGATAAACTCGTAAACGAATTCTTAAATTTCAGAAAATCTATTTTGGATTTAACGAAAGAACAAGAAGAGGCTATTAATACATTGTCGCAAGAAAAAATAAAAATAATGGAAAATATCGAAGAATTAAACAATAAAATTTCTTTGGATATTCCAAGCAGAGAAGAAATCGTTTTAATGATAGAAGAAGAAAAAAAATATATAACGGATATGTTTGAAAGTTTGAAAAACGAAGCGTTAAATAACGATTTTTCTTTTGACGATTTTAGAGACGACATTATAAAAGTATTCGAAGAATCAAACGAAGATTTTAGAAAAAGAGTCGAAGCTAGAATAGAACATTTTGAAAACGCTTATTCCGATTCGGATAAAATCAAAGAGTTTTATAGAGATGCCATAGATATGGAAGTCGACAATTTAAAAAGCGAGGCTTTAAATATATTTTCAAATATAGAGGTTAAAGTCGAAGAGGCTAAAAATAGAATCGATACCATAGAAAACGAAAAAGTTCAAGGCATTATAAATAGAATAGACGAAGCGCAAAATAATATAGACGATTTGGTAGAAACTATAAAGGTTAATATAAAAGAACAAGAAAATGAAATTAAGATGTTGGGAGAATCTCAAAAACATATTTCGCAGGATATAGAAAATGTTCGCAAGGAAAGAGAAGCCCTAATCGAAATGGTTCAAAACAGCGATATAAATATAAAAAATAAACTCGATAGTTTAACCGAAGCGGCGGCTGATGCTGCAAATAAAGCTTCTGAAAGAATATCTAAAAAAGAAGATGTATTTAACGAAAAAGTTAAAGAAATTGAAGATTATCTTCTTTCGATAGAAAATCGTATAAACGAAGATTATTTAAATAAGTCTAAAGAGACTATAGATAATTTGGTCGCATCTTTCAATGAGCAGATTATAAAAGAAACGAACGATTTGACTCCGCATATAATGAAAGCCGTTAGAGATTTTATAAACAAAGAGACGGGCAAATTTGAAAAATTCTCCGACCTCAAAAAATATCTTGAAAATATGGAAGCTACGATTAACGACAGATTAAACGAATCATTTGATGTCATAAACGGAAAACTAGACAACAATATGGTAGAACTACGAAAAAAATTATCCGATTACGAAGAGGAAATTATAGGCGACTTTAAAATGTCGGTAGGAGTCGAAGGAGAAAAAGCGCTAGACGAAATAAACGAAAGATATAACGAAGAGATGTCAAAATTAAAAGATATGTATCTTACTTCCGAAAAATTCTACACCGATAGAGAGGAAAGAAATCATGAATCTTTCACTACCCTATTTGAAGATACTTATAAAGAATATAAAGACAAAATCAATTCTTTATATGACGAAGTTGAAAATAGCAAATCCAATTTGACTAATTCTGTTAATGAAATGGTGGGCGAACTTAAGGAAGCGCTAAAAATAAGAGACGAGTTTATGTATTCGGTTGAAAATAATCATGAAAAATTAAAAGATGTGGAAGAGAAAATGAAAAATTTAGAAAGTGAATTTACCCCTTCCATAGAAAATTTAAAATCGATTATAGAAGAAAAGGCTTCGGAATTACAAGATAAAATCGGCAAATATTCCTACGATATAGAAGAACAAGGAAAAAAATTCAACGAGAGATTGGAAGAGCTAACAAATAACGCCAAATTGTCGGTGGAAGAAAAAGTAGTGGAATTCGATTCTATAATAAACAATATTTCCGAAAGAATAGAAGATTTGTTAAAAAATAGAAATTCTCAATTTGACGGATTAAAATCAAATTACGAAAACTTGTCGGAATCTTTGTCAAAATTGAAAAATTCGATATCGGATTCTATTAACGAAAAAATAGCGGATGCAAATTCCATTATAGAAGAAAGTATGGACGCCATAGAAAAACGAACGGATGAAAAATACGACAAATATATAGCGCGCCTTAATTCTAATTTGGAACAAACATTGGCTTTGCTTATGAACGATGTTAAAGAATATGTTCAAAACGCCAAAAACGAAATAATGAAATCGCAAAACGAAAATTTGGACATATACGACAACAGAATAGACGGCATGAAAAATATTGTAGACGCTTTGGAAAACGATATAACTAAATATTCGAGCGAAATCGAAGCAAGATTGGAAGAAATCGACTTAAGTTATAACGAAAAAACAAATATTATACTTAAAGATTTGGATATAAGAACGGATACTTTAACCGAAAAACTCAATCAAGCGGTTATAGCTATAGATAATATGCTTGACGAAAAATCGGACGATATTTCAAACGAATACGATATAGTAAAAATTAAAATAGAAAATATACAAAAAGACATCGACAAATATATGGATACGATAAAAATATTCGATAAGGCGGAAGAAAACGCTCAATTTATAAGAGAAGATGTGGCAAAATTGGACGCTTTGGTAAACGACACAAAAATCGCGGTTTTGGATATGAATAAAGTCATGTCGGAATTCGAATGGCTCAAACAAATGCATGGAGAAATAGCTCAATATTCAGAAAGTATAAAGAAAGAAAAAGAAAATCTAAAAGACACTCAAGAAAAAGTTAATGTGTTAATGGAAATGACGGACGATATTCAAAATAAATTCTTAAATATAGCCGAAAATAACGCCATTATAGAAAATACGGAAGAAGGAATTAAAGCCGTTATAGATATGGCTTCACAAATAGAAGATAAACTTTCGTATATAAAAGACCAAGAAGAGCATGCGGACAATATTTTAACTCAAATGAAGAAAGCCGAAATCGAAACGGAAAATATTTTGGAAAAAGTTGATAGTATAAAATCCGCTATGGTCGATGTGGAAGATGCTAGAAAAAGCTTTATGGAAAAAGTCGCTTCTATGGAAAAAGATTTTAATAAAATAGAGAAAAACGACAAAAAAATTCAATTATTCTTAAGCAAATTAGAAGAACTTAATATTATACTTGAAGAGATGCAAAATCAGAGAGAAAATCTTAATCGTATGAGAAAAGAAAGCGACGATATAGTAGAAAAGAGCGAAAGAGCCGAATATTTCATTAGATATTTGGAAAATTTGCTAACTAATGCGGAAAAATATATGTCGGATAATAAAAATTCTCCTAAAAAAACAAAATCAAATATAATAGACAATAAAAAAGAAGAATTTATTATAAAAATGTATAAACAAGGATGGAAAACGGATGAGATAGTTAAAAATTCTTCATATTCTAGAGACGAAGTAGAAGCGGTTATAAAAAAATGGAAGGATAAACAATCTAGAGGATAAATAAATATTGTAAATTTTAAAAAGTATGTTATAATAAATAAAAATTGGAGAATCTTAATTTATTATGACATTAAATAATGTTGTAACCATAAAAAGCAAAAATGGTATGCATTTAAGACCCGCGGGGGTTTTGTCTCAAATTTCAAGCAAATCGGAATATTCCGATATTGGTATTTTTCTACTTTATAACGGCGTGAGAGCCGATGCAAAAAGCGTATTTAATATAATGGGACTCGGAGCTTTTCAAGGGGCAAATTTAATACTTGAAATAGAATACGAGGATGGGATGGAAAATATAGCCAAAAATGCAGAAAAAGAATTGGTAGATTTTTTTGAAGAAGGTTATATTAACGCCGAAGTTCCAGAAGAAGATTTATAATATGTATTTATTATAAAGAGCTATTATAAAAATTTTGATGAAAAATTACAAAAAAATAACATTAAAGTAACATTGCAATATTTTATTTTTAAGGATATTTAATGAGTTATTTTGCGATAATTATGCTCGTCATATCGATAGCTATGCTTATGGTTTTAACTATAAAGTTTCAAGCCAATCCGTTTATAGCTATGATTTTAGTAGCCATATTTTTAGCTTTCATTTTGTATGTTCCCTCCGGTCAAGAAGCGGATTCCATTATCGAAATCTCCGCTTTAATAGGAACGGGTTTTGGCAGCGCTCTTGCGAATGTCGGAATAATAATCGTATTGGGAAGCATTATTGGTAATATACTCGAAATGTCGGGTGCTGCTTTAAAAATGGGCGAAGTCATTATAAAAATAATAGGAAAATATCATCCTGCAATTGCAATGAATATTCTAGGTTTTATAGTTTCGATTCCCGTTTTCTGCGATTCGGGTTATTTGATTTTAACTCCGCTTAGAAAAGTAGTTGCAAGAAGAACGGGGGCATCTCCCGTAGCTTTGTCAATCGCGTTATCCACGGGACTTTATGCATCGCATGCCTTAATTCCCCCTACTCCCGGACCTGCGGCTATGGTTAATCTATTCGACTTGCAAGGACATTTATTTACCGTAATACTCATAGGGTTGGTAGTCGCTATTCCAACTTCTTTAGTCGGGGCTTTTTACGGAATATTTATTTCAAAATATATAAAAAAACCGAATTATGTCGACAAATCTCCCACTTACGAAACATTGATTAGCGATATCGGGGAACTTCCTTCCGCTTATAAATCTTTCGCTCCTATTTTTATACCGATAATATTAATGGCGATGGGAACTATAGTGAGATTTTTTCCTATAGAATTGAGCGATTTTATTAAAAGAATATTTATATTTTTGGGCGAACCTTCGATGGCTCTGTTTATGGGATTTTTATCTTCCCTTTCGCTTACTCATAAATTTAATAGAGAAGCGATTTCTATGTGGATTGGAGACGGTATAGCGAGTTCGGGCAGAATATTGGCTATAGTTGGAGCAAGCGGCGCTTTTGCCGAAGTTTTAAAATCTACGGAACTTGTAAATTATATTCCGCAATTAAACGATTTATTTTCTTCTGTAAGTTTGGGAATTATACTTCCTTTCGCTTTGTCTTCTTTACTCAAAATAATACTCGGTTCTTCGACTATCGCCGTTGTGACGGTTGCAACCGTATTCGCCCCGTTTTTGCAAACTTTGGGATATACCACCACAATATCTCAAGTTTTGGTTTTAATGTCGATTGGCGCAGGTTCGATGGTAGTCTCTCATGCAAACGATAGTTATTTTTGGATAGTAGTAGAACTTTCGGGATTAAAAATAAGAGACGCTTATAAGGCTAGAACATTGGCGACTTTGATTCAGGGAATAACGGCATTAATTATTATAATGGTGATTGCAATTTTATTCCGATAATTATATAAAGTGGGAAAATTATTTATGCTTAAAATAAAAATAATCAATAAATCGAAAAATCCTATTCCGAAATATCAAACGGCTGGAGCATCGGGACTCGATTTGCATGCGAATGTGGAAGAAGCGATAACTTTGAAAAAAAACGACATAGCTTTAATTCCTACCGGATTATATTTGGAAATACCTGAAGGATACGAGGCGCAAGTGAGAAGCAGAAGTTCTTTGGCGTTAAAACATGGAATATTTTGTTTGAACTCTCCGGCGACAATAGACAGCGACTATAGAGGAGAATTAAAAATTATTTTGGCGTCTTTAAGCGAAGAGCCTTTTACGATTAATTTTGGAGATAGAATAGCTCAAATCGTATTTTCAAAAGTAGAAAAAGTAGAATTTGAAGAAGTTGAAAATTTATCAGAATCGGTTAGAGGAGAAGGCGGTTTTGGAAGCACTAATAAATAATTGATAAAAATAAATAAAATATAAAAAATAGTTGAATAATTTTAAATTTTTGTTATAATATAAACGGGAACTTTAGTAAATGAGAATTATTAGAATTTTTATGGTATTAAATTTATTGTTCGTTTCTTGCGGACTTCCCGATATCACGAGTATATATTTGGAAATGAATCAACCTTTCATTACAAAAGTTATACCGGGACCTAATAAAATAACTGTGGAATTCGAAGCGCAAAATAATGAGCCGGCTTTTAGCGGTTATAATGTATATTTTGGAGATAATACGAATCCTCAAAAATATAGACTTTATAATCAGCAAAGAACCCGCCCTACAATTTCGGCTGGAACTACAGACACTCCTACTAAATATACTTATACGATAGAGCCTCGACAATGTTATTATTCTGAAGGAACGGGAGAGATTGAACTTCTTACAGAATCTCAAATTCCAAACGGAATTCCCGTTTATATTTATATAAGCGCCTATCAAATAACGCCTCAAAACGAAAGCTCTTATTATTATGATAATTATATTTTAATGGGTTGTCCTCGCTCTGAAACTTTGAATTCAAATATTTCGGGTTCTGGCTCTATTACAAGCGGAGGTAGTAGTCCAAAAACTTTAGTTACAATATCGACAAGCGGGAATAATTTAACTTTTCAAAATACTAACGGAATGCAAATGATTTCTGCTACTTCGCTTAACGATATAACGATTCCTCCAACGGAAGGATATAGTACAGCCACTCAAACCGTTGAAGCAAATAGATTATATTTGGTGAGAGTTCAGTCGGATGGAACAAATTATAATTATGGAAAAATATTCGTTAAAAGCGTTAGTGGAACGAGTGCTACTGTAGATTATTGTCTTCAGTCGGGAGCAAATATATTGAGTTATTGATTTATGAGAAATATTGTATTTTTAATTTTTACATTATTTATATTTAATTCTTGTTCTGAAGAGCTTATTACGATTGTAGACGAATATAACCCGCCCTATCAAATAAAAGCGATTCCAAGCAATAATTCGATTAGTATAAATTTTTGGTCGGGAGTATTGGCTTCCGATTTCGTGGGATTTAATATATACGCGGGAACAAGTTCGTCTTTTAATCAACCCACAGATGCGATAACGAATTCTGAAGGCGGCCTTCCGACTATGAAGATTTCAAATCATGTAAGAAGCAATTTTACATTGACTGTCCCTTTAAAAAATGATGGCAGTGGATATTCTAATGGCACTTTATATTATGTTACCGTCACGGCTTATGGCACAAACGATTTGCTCGACAGTAAATATATCGAAACTAAAATAAGTTCCGTAGTTTCCGTTGTTCCGAGAGAAGAAGGCAATAGCAATGGAAACGAAGTAAAAGTAGGTAGCAGCAGCACAAAAGTTGGCACTATAAGTGGTGATAGGATTACTTGCGAAAGTGGTTGGAAAATACAAGGTTTTGGCGCTCAAAACGATTTTAATTCGATTGTAATAATTACAAATAGTGCGGCAAGTTTTTATAGCGATAGCAATACTTACAGTTATCACGGGCTTTATATATTTTCAAATACCGGGCAAAATCAATTGGCTAAAGTTTGGATAACCGGCACAAACGGAACTCCTTCTTATCGTTGGGCGTATAGGTCAAATGGTCAATGGAATGGCATTTAATTTTTTATAAAATCTATGTTATAATATACCCGCTTTTTAGTTAATAAAATTTTTCAAAAAGTTTTAAAATAAATGTTTAAAAAAATGTTTTAAAAAAAGGTTTTATAATGAACGATTCCATAGAGATAAGAGGCGCAAAAGAGCATAACCTTAAAAATATATCGCTTTCAATTCCTCATAAAACTTTAACAACTTTAACGGGAGTTTCGGGAAGCGGAAAATCATCTCTCGCTTTCGATACGATATTTAAAGAAGGACAGAGAAGATATTTGGAATCTTTATCGGCTTATGCTAGGCAATTTTTGGGGGTTATGTCAAAAGCGGATGTAGAACATATCGAAGGACTCTCGCCTACAATCTCAATCGACCAAAAAAGCGTAAATAAAAATCCTCGTTCCACAGTCGGCACGGTTACGGAAATTTACGATTTTTTTAGATTATTATTCGCTCGTTTAGGAACTCCTTACTGTTCAAAATGCGGACATAAAATATCGAAACAGAGCGAAGACCAAATAGCGAAAACGGTTTTAAGAGATTTTGAAGGTAAAAGAATACTTATTTTAGCTCCGATAGTTAGAGACAGAAAAGGAGAATATAGAAAAGAAATAGAAGATGTAAAAAATGCAGGTTATACGAGAATAAGAATAGACGAGATAGTTTATAAATTTGAAGAAAATAAAATTCCCGAACTTAAAAGATACGAAAAACATACTTTGGAAATAGTTATAGACAGAATAAAAATAGAAGATAAATATTTGTCGCGCATAACGGATGATATAGAAAGAGCGATAAGAATAACCAAAGGATTGGTGGCTTTTTACGAAGAACATGAAATTGAAATTGAAGAAACGGCAGAAAACGAAACTGATAAAAAAACGAAAAGAAAAAAAACAAAAATAAGCAAACAATCGGAAATAGACAAATATTATAGACTATACACAACCGAACGTTCATGCGCAAATTGCGGACATTCCATTGCCGATATAGAACCGAATTTATTTTCGTTTAATAATCCTATGGGCGCATGTTCTATTTGCGGAGGACTTGGAGTAGAACATGTATTTACCGAAAGGCATATAATAAGAGACGAAAATTTAAATATATACGAAGGAGCTTTAAGTTGTTTTGTAGATGACCATATAGGTTTCGATATGGAATACGGTTTAGACGAATTGGAGATAATAGCCAAAACTTACAATATAAATTTAAAAAAGTCTTGGAAAGATTTAACCAAAACCGAAAAAAAATATTTGCTTTACGGAACTGATAAAGAAATTAAATGGAGAAAAAGATTTTGGTATCATAGCAAAATTGTGGAAGAAAAAGTTCCCGGAATACTTACGAGATTAAAATATGATTACGAAACTTATAAAATGTCGTATTATTCAAACTTCATGGACGAAATCGAATGTCCGAAATGCAAAGGAAAAAGAATAAACGAAGATGCTTTATCCGTTAAATTTGGAGATAAAACCATAGCCGATTTTTCTTCTATGACTATCGAAGAATTGTATAATTATTTTGTAAAGTTAAAATTGAAACCGAGTGAAGAGATTATAGGAAACCCGATAATAAAAGAAATTATATACAGATTAACTTTTTTAGTTAAAGTTGGACTTACATATTTGACGATTGAAAGAGCCTCCCCTACTCTGTCGGGCGGAGAGTCGCAGAGAATAAGATTAGCGTCTCAAATAGGAAGCGGACTCGAGGGCGTTTTATATGTTTTGGACGAGCCTTCTATAGGACTTCATCAATCGGACAATAAAAAACTTATAGAATCGTTAAAAACTTTGAGAGATAAAAACAACACAGTTATAGTTGTAGAACATGATAAAGAAACTATGGAAGAATCGGATTATTTGGTAGATATAGGATTGGATGCGGGAATTTCGGGCGGAAATATAGTGGGAATTGGAAATTTTGAAGAGTTTATAAAATCTGAAAAATCTTATACTGCGAGATATTTACGCGGAGATGACAGTATACCGATTCCAAAAACTAGACGAGAAGGAAACGGAAAATTTTTAAAAATAATCGGAGCGAATCAATTTAATTTAAAAAATATAGATGTTAAAATTCCTTTGGGATTGTTTTTAGTCGTAAGCGGATTATCAGGAAGCGGAAAATCGACATTGATTGACAATATATTAATGAGAGCCTTGCATAATCATTTTTACGGAAAAGTTGGCGGAAAAACTTTTAATGTGGGAAGTCATAAAAAAATAGAGGGACTTAAAAATATAGACAAAGTTATAGAAGTCGACCAATCGCCGATAGGAAGAACTCCAAGAAGCAATCCCGCCACATATACTAAAGTTTTCTCTCCGATTAGAGATTTGTTTGCAGCGACTAAATTGTCAAAAATGCGAGGATACGATAAAGGACGATTTTCATTTAATGTCAAAACGGGAAGATGTCCAACTTGCGAAGGAGCGGGTTTAATAGAACTTGAGATGCAATTTCTTTCTAATGTTTTAGTTCCTTGCGAAGAATGCGCAGGCAAGCGATTCAACGCCGAAACTTTGGATATTAAATATAAAAATAAAAATATATACGAAGTTTTAGAATTAACCGTATCGGAAGCGGTGGAATTTTTTGACGGAATAACTTCCATAACTAGAATATTAAAAATAATGGAAGATATAGGATTAGGTTATATAAAATTGGGGCAACCTTCGACTACTTTATCGGGAGGCGAGGCTCAAAGAATAAAATTAGCAAGCGAACTTCATAAAATATCTACGGGAAACACTTTATATATTTTAGACGAACCTACTACCGGACTTCATTTTGAGGATATAAAAAAATTACTTAAAGCGCTTGACAAATTGGTTGAAAAAGGAAATACGGTTATAGTAGTTGAGCATAATTTGGATGTCATAAAATGCGCCGACTATATAATCGATATGGGACCTTTAAGCGGAGACAAGGGAGGAGAAATAGTAGCCGAAGGAAAGCCTGAGGATATAATAAAAGTAAAAGAATCATTGACGGCAAAAGAACTTAAAGAGATATTGAAACCTCAAAATAAAAAAACTCAAAAAAGCAAAATAATTAAAAAAGACACCGAGCAAATAAAAGAATATAATAAAAATAAAAACGATATTGAAGAAAGTTATCTTACTGTAAAAGGAGCGAATAAACATAATTTAAAAAATATAAGTTTAACTATTCCAAAAAATAAAATAAATGTGATAACGGGAGTTTCGGGAAGCGGTAAAACTTCTCTCGCTTTTGAAACGATATTTAAAGAAGGACAGCGAAGATTTGTAGAATCGCTTTCTACATACGCCAGACGATTCTTGGGAAGATTCGAAGATGCCAAAGTCGACAAAATAGAAGGATTGTCTCCGGCGATTGCTATAGACCAAAAAAATGTCAGCAGAAATCCTCGCTCCACAGTGGCTACGGTTACGGAAATTTACGATTATTTTAGATTGATATTTGCTAGAGTTTCTACTCCTCATTGTCCGCATTGCGTGGGAAAAGACACTTTGAAAGCCGAAAGTCCGTCTATACTTGCAACCGAAATAACCGAAACTATGGAAAATTATAAATTGATTATAATATCTCCAATTTATCATAGTTCGCTTAATCATAGATTTGCATTCGATATTGAAAATAATAACTCCGCTTTGGATATGGAAAATATAATAAATAAAATTAGAGAGGCTGGATATTTAAGAATACAAATAAATTCTTCCGATTATGTTATAGACGATATTAGTAAAGAAACTATAAAAGAATTGTCGAAAGAAGAGATATATTCGGTTGGAATAGTCATAGACAGAATAATCGTAGGAAAAGATAAAAGGGCTAGAATTGCAGATGCCATAGAAAAAGCTATGGATTTATCGGGCGGTATAGTTCATATTAAATCGAGCTATGGAATAATGATAAGAGAGAGTTTTCACACAAAATTTCCCGCTTGTTTACTGCATGGAATTTTATTTGATTTTGAAATAACGCCGCGACATTTTTCGTTTAATTCGCATTGGGGTTATTGTCCCGAATGCAAAGGACTTGGAAGCAAACCTACCTTTAGTGTCGATTTGGCTATTAAAGATAAAAGCAAACCTCTATTAAACGGAGCTTTAGATACCATGCTTCATAATATGTTTTCTACGCATGGAAAATATTATACGGATTCTTTATTCAGATTGCTTAAAAGAAACGGAATAGGAAAAAAAGAATTGTATGAAATTCCGTTTAACGAACTTGAAGAAAAAATTATAAATACTTTCTTTTTTGGAGGAGAAAGCGCTGTTGGAAATGTCGTGGAATATTGGCATTTAAATAACGATATTACGAGCGAAGATTATTCCGAATGGAAAGATAAATCTCTTGCAAAATTTTTTATAGACGAAGTTTGTTCGAATTGTAAAGGCGAGAGATTAAACGAGATAATAAGAGCGTATACGATAGATAAAAAAAATATAAGTCAAGTAGCTGCTATGACGGTTGAAAGCGCGATTAATTTTTTTAATAAACTCCATTTAATTTTAACCGAAAGAGAAAATATTATATCCAAAGAAGCGGTAAAAGAAATTAAAACTAGGTTAAGTTTTTTGGATAAAGTTGGACTCAATTATTTATCGTTGGATAGAAAATATTCTACTTTGTCGGGAGGCGAGGCTCAAAGAATAAGACTTGCAAGTCAGCTCGGCTCTAAACTCACGGGCGTTTTATATGTTTTGGACGAACCTACTGTAGGACTTCATCCTAAAGATACGGGACATTTGCTCGAAACTTTAAAAGAGTTGAGAGATTTGAAAAATACTCTCGTTATAGTGGAACATGACAGAGATACGATGAAATCCGCAGACAATATAATCGATATGGGACCTTATGCGGGAGCTTTCGGAGGCGAGGCGGTTTTTCAAGGGAAATTTGAAGATATAATAAAAGATAAAAAATCGCTTACGGGAGAATATTTAAGCGGAGTAAAAAAAGTATTCGAGAAAACGGACATTAGAGATAAAAATACAGAATCTATAAAATTAAAAAATGTCTCTACGAATAATTTAAAAAATATAAACATTGAAATTCCTCTTGAAAAAATCGTAGTCGTTACGGGAGTTTCGGGAAGCGGTAAATCGTCTCTTATAATAGACACTCTTTATCCGGCGTTAAAAAAAAGAAAGTTAAATCAATATTCGATATACGAAGAGGCTTATATACCAAAAATAATTTCGGATACGATTCTTGTAGACCAAATATCGATAGTAGGCTCTATTAGAAGCACTTTGGTAAGCTATAGTAAAATATTCGACAAAATAAGAAACATATTTGCAAAAACTCAAACCGCTAGAGCTAAAGGATTTTCTGCGGGAAGATTTTCTTATAATGCCAAAGAAGGCAGATGTAATATTTGCGAAGGAAAAGGCATAAGAAAAATTGCCATGCATTTTTTGTCGGATATGGAAATAGTATGCGAAGCTTGCGGAGGAAAAAGATATAACGATGAAACTTTATCCGTTAGATTTAAATCTTTAAATATAGCCGAAGTATTGGAGCTTACGGTAGACGAGGCTTTGGAATTTTTTGAATTCGACAAATCGATTACGAAGACTCTTTTAATTATGAGCGAAGTGGGATTGGGTTATATAAAACTCTCTCAAAGACTCGATACTTTTTCGGGAGGCGAATTGCAACGTTTGAAACTTTCTACCGAACTTTCTAAAAAACAGTCTGACGAACATATAGTTTATATACTCGATGAGCCTACAACGGGACTACATTTTGACGATGTAAGTAAACTTTTAGTGGCTTTGAATAAACTTGTAGACAAAGGTCATAGCGTTATTATTATAGAACATAATCCCGATGTTATAAGAGCGGCGGATTATATAATAGATTTGGGGCTTGACGGCGGAATAAACGGAGGCGAGATAATAGCCAAAGGAACGGTTAAAGAAATTCTTGAAATGAAGAAAGGTTATACTTGGAAATATATTTGATTAATTTTAACGCTTGACATATTTTTAATTTATGCTATAATTTAGCTATTATGATATTAAAACCCTTGTTTAATAATTTAGTGACAGTCAACAGTCAACAGTCAACAGTCAACAGTCAACAGTCAACAGTCAACAGTCAACATTTCTTTTGCAAAAAAATATTTCTGGAGTAATATATTGCAAGTTTATAACTCCAATAATAAAAGACTGTTTGAAAAAATACAATATCTAGTTTTAATTTATAAATTACAATTAACATTATATAAATATAATAATTTTTTAATAATTAAATTTTGATTAAAGGAATAATTAGAAATGACTATAGAGGAAAAATATTATTGTAAATACTGCGGCAAATCTTCGTCGAGCGAGAGCTTATTAATTAAATCTTTATGTTATAATAATCCCGAAGGAAAATATCATGTCGTTTATAAAGGCGGAGAGAAATCCAAATATTATTGTATGTATTGCGGAGCGGAATATTCTGGCATTAACTCTCTTACAAAAGGTTCATGCCCTAAAAATCCAATCGGGAAATATCATGTACCTTATGAAGCGGATTAATTAAAAACTATAAAAAATTATATTTGCGAAAAATAAAATATTATTTGTTGTTTTCCAACTTGTTTTTAACAAAAGAGCTTAAAATATTTAATTCTTCTATTGTGGATTTTGACGCTTCGAGATTCTGACTCTTCACTTCTTCGTAAACTTCTTTTCTAAAAATTTTAACATTTTTCGGAGCGTTTATCCCGAGTTTTATCTGGTCGCCTCTTATATCCACAAGCATTATTTCTATATTGTCTCCGATGACTATACTCTGATTAATTTTTCTCGAAAGCACAAGCATATTTAATTTTTCCTTTATTGTTGTCTATTGTCGTCTTCCGACAGTATAAAATGTCTCGTGTTATATTTATCTCCCAAAGCGGTGCATTGTTTTGCCTTATGATTTTTAATATTAAAAACTATCGGCGCTATAAGATTCGTAGTCATAGCCTTTAAGTCGCTGTTTGGAATGCTTACTATGGTGAGCAAATATATATCCGATTCGCTTTCTATACTCAAAGATTTTATATCTTCGTCATGTATATCGGGTTGATAATCTTTAAATATTAAAAAAGGGTCTATAAGTATAAAACATATATTTTTATCGTCTTTAGATTGAAGTATTTTAAAAGTTCCTTCGTTATCCATATTTAGAAGATAAAACTCATCATAATCTTCGAAAGCCAAAATACTTCCGTTTAGATGATAAAGCGTTTTGTCGGAAACTTCTATTTTTCCCAATATTCTCGATTCTATTTCAGGCATAAATTAAATTCCTTAAAACTAAAATTTTTTGAAAACTAAATTCTTAAACAATTAAATTCTTTTATTAAATTCTTTAAAATTTTTAATTAAAGAAAATAATAATATAAAATTTATTATCTTAAATAATCCAAAAGAGTTCTACCCAATAATTTTCCCGCCGTTTGCAAGGAAGCGTTATGAGCGTATTGCCACATATTAAAATTTACAATCTCTTCTACATAATCTATATTTTCGTTTTTTGCCAAAGCCTCTTCTATTGCCAATTTCTGGTCTTCAAAATTCGTAAGTCCCATATCCAATCTTGTCACTTTTGAAGAAGCGTTTGCTTGAACGGTCGTAACATTGTCTATAGCGCTGTCTATATAACCCAACGCCTCACTTCCAATGGCTCTAACATCGTCATTTAACATAGCATCTCTTAAATATATTAAAGTTTCAAATATCGATTTTCCCGTTATCAAAGCGCTTGGTTCGTAATTATTTTCGTAAGTATTTCCCGCTCCAACTCTAACTAATCCTATATCTTGCAAAACCGTTCCTCCCGCCAAATCTTGTAAAAGTATTTTATGAGGAGTGGAAGTCATTAATTGTATTACTTTAGCGCCACCTCTTAAATCTCCTATACTCGCTCTAACATTTCCGTTTGCATCGTTTATTCTTTGAACTATCGCCTCGATATTGTCTCCCTGTTTAATATTAATAGTCATATCGTCTATCATAATATCTTGATTTTCTGAGGCTATATAATTGGATGCGTCCGTTGTAGACATTATTTCCATATTAGTTCCCCAAAATATATAATTGCCCGGAGTTCCGACATTTATATATTGTCCGTTTTCTACTTCCCTATTTTGTTTGTTAGCATCTCCTTCATACATAACCGATTTTATTATGGAGCGTCCCGCCTTATCGTCATGCGAATAAAAAGCTCTAAAAGGTTCGGTTTTTATGCTCGTTCCCGAAAATATAAACTCTCCTTTACTTTGGGTTTTGGAAATATCGTAAACTCTTTCAATCATTTCTTCTATTTCTATAGCCATTTTGCTTCTATCTTCTGCCGAATAAGTGCTGTTCGCTCCTTGAACCGCCAAATCTCTCGCTCTGGTTAAAGCTTGAGTTATAGAACCCATAGAATCATGAGCTATATTTAATCTCTCTTTTCCGTCTATAATATTATTTTGATATCTATTTAAAGATGACATTCTCGTTCTATAATAAATCGAATTAATGGTAGATGTAACATTTTGATGAGGATACTGCACCCTTTGTCCGGTAGACAATCTCGTTTGAGAAGCCTCCAATTCGGTATAATTTCTTTTTATCACGCTAACCGTTCTATTAAATTGGGCTTGTTCTGTAACTCTCATTTTTATCTCCTTACGACTTTAAGTCGCCAAAAAATATAATTATTCTTTTTTATTTTCGTAATAATTTAAAATTGCTTTATTATTTTTTATTTAAAATTTGAAAATTGAATTTTATTTTTGAGAAGCGATTTTTTTATATTTGTTTGATTATCGGAATTAATATTTATAAAAGTTAATTTATATCGAGGAATTTATTTCCGCTATTTTCCGGTATTATTTGATTTTATTATTTAATTTATAAACCAAACTTTTAAAATATTTTCCCCTCTCTTCGTAATTTTCAAAAGAGTCGAAACTTGCGCATCCCGGCGAAAGTAAAACTATATCGCCTTCAACTGCAAAAGAAGAAGCGTAATTAAAAGCGTCTGTAAAATCTTTTATTATTATTTTTTTCATTATTTTTTTGTCGCCGTCTATCATATCGTTTAGAGATTCGGCAGCCTCGCCCGTTAAGATAAGTTTTTTTACTCTATCTTTTATAATACCATTCAAAGGACTAAAATCTATATTTTTATTTCTTCCGCCCATTATTAGAATTATATTTTTATCAAACGATTTTAAAGCGCTCATTACCGAATTCATGGAAGTGGCTTTAGAATCGTTAATATACATAACATTATTTACAATTGCTACCAATTCCAATCTATGTTCGATTCCGTTAAAATTATTTACCGCATTTTCTATATATTTTACGGGAACATTATTTTTTAAAGATACCAAAACCGAAGCGAGTATATTTTCCACATTATGTTTGCCGAATAATTTTCTTCGTTTTATAGAAAATAATTTTTTATTTTGATAATATATATATTCGTTCGATTCGTCATAATAAATCGTGGCATCTTTATTTTTTGTAGAAAAAGTCAAGACATTATATTTTTCTTTTCGCTTTTCTTTAAGTTCGTTATAAAGTCTGTTGGTATAAATATTATCGTAATTAAGAATTAAAAAATCGTTTTCGTTTTGATTCTTAAAAATATTTTTTTTGGCGTTAAAATAATCTTCTATATCTTTATATCTATCCAAATGGTCTTCTGCAATATTCAATATGGCGCTTATATGCGGATGAAAATTATAAATAGTTTCCAACTGAAAACTTGAAAGCTCTAAAATTATATCTTCGTTATCTTCGATATTTTCAATCTCTTTAGAAAATGTATTTCCGACATTTCCCAAAAGTCTCGCCTTTTTATAGGAGCTTATAATATTATAAATTAAATTTACAGTCGTAGTTTTGCCGTCCGTTCCCGTTATCGCTATATAATTTCTATTTGGCAAAAGATTGTATGCAAATTCAATCTCTCCTATTATTTTTATTTTTCTTTTTTTTGATTCTTTAACTAACGAAATGTTTTGAGGAACTCCGGGCGAAATTATTATAAGAGTTATATTTTTCAAGATAGAATAATTCTGATTTCCGAGAAATAATTTTGCATTTTTATCTTTTAAATCGTCCAAATTAAGTTCGTCTTTTTCTTTTATATCGCTCAATGCATAATTAATGTTTATATTCATAGACTTATTAATATCGTGTAAAACATTGGCTATACTTATGCCGCTTCTCGGAGTAGCTCCTAGTATCAATATATTTTGTTGTTTAAGAAAGTTTATATAATTTTTATTTAACATTTACAACGCCATAGTATTTTTTGTTTATTGTATAAAATTATATCAAAAGAATTATAAATTGAAATATATATAAAATTTAAATTTATAATGATTTATAAAAAATAACTTGACATAAATAATGTTTTATGTATAATGTAATAATATTACAAATATATTTATTTTAATAATAAAAAAGTAATATAAATACATTAATACTTGGAGGTCTTTATGGGACAACTATCGTGGTTCATAATTTTAATATTATGCTTATATACGATTATAGGAGTATTAGACCAAATATCTATACAAATAGGCATATATACTCCGTTATTTGCAGCTACTTTTACGGGATTCTTACTTGGGGATATAAAATCTGGCTTATTAATAGGAGCCACTTTACAGCTTGCAACATTAGGAGTCGCCACATACGGTGGAGCAACTGTGCCAGACTATTTATCTGGTGCGATAATAGGCACGGCTTATACGATTTTATCGGGTAAAGGGGCAGAATATGGAATAGCCATAGCGGTCCCTATAGGGCTTTTATTGACGCAATTGGATATACTTGGCAGAATGTCTAATGTTTATTTTCAACATAAGGCGGATAAATATGCCGAAAAAGGAGATTATAAAGGCGTAGAAATGTGCAATATTCTTGGTATTCTTCCTTGGACTTTATCAAGACTAATCCCCGTTTCAATAGGTTTAATATTTGGTGATACGGTAATATCTACCATAAATTCATTAATACCAAATTGGTTTATGAACGGGTTAAAAGCTTCCGGTTCGCTTCTTCCAGCAATGGGTATAGCTATCCTTATGAGATATTTGCCATTAAAGAATTACTTTCCTTATTTTATTATAGGGTTTGTTGCTATAGCGTTTAGCGGAGGAAATATGACCGTTTTAGCTGTCGCTCTATTAGGATTTGCTTTTGCTTCTTTACATTACTTCAAAATTAAAGAAAAAAGTAGCAATAAATACAATAGCGATATAATAGACGATGAAATAGAAATAGACGGTTAAATATATTATAAAAAATTATTAAAGGAGTAAAAATGGAACAAGATAATAAATTAAAAAAAAGCGATATTAATAAAGTTTATTTAAGAAACTTATTTGGTTTACAATGGGGATGGAATTACGAAAAAATGCAGGGATTAGGTTATGCTTTTGTAATTATGCCTGCCCTAAAAAGAATATATAAAAATAATCCCGAAGGAATGAAAAAAGCTTTAAAAATGCAGCTTGGTTATTTCAATACTACTCCAGCTATGTCTCATTTAATTATAGGCGCAGATATGGCTTTGGAAGAGAATTTGGGAGCAAAATCCGAAGAGGCTATATCTAGTTTAAAAACCGGTCTTATGGGTCCTTTTGCAGGAGTTGGAGATACATTATTCGTAGCGATATATAGAGCTATAGTTTTTTCAATAGCCTCGTATATAGCTATAAACGGAAATGCAATCGGATTAATAATACCCGTATTGGCATGTTTGGCTATACTTTTTATACGATATAAATTTACCTATTTAGGTTATGAACAAAGTAAAAAACTAGCCGTAGGTTTTTCTAATTCAATTGCTCCTATAACCGAAGGAGCGGCTATTTTAGGGCTAACTGTAGTTGGAGGATTAATAGCCTCTGTTATAACATATAAACTAAATCTTACTTTTTCTTTAGGAGATGTTTCATTAGATATACAAGCTATGTTAGATAAAATAATGCCTTCGCTAATTCCCCTAATAGTTGTATTCTTTTCATACTGGTTATTAGGTAATAAAAAGTTTAATTCTACGCATCTCATTATAGTTATTATTGTATTAGGTATGATATTGGGTAATGCCCAAAATATACTTAATTTAATTATTAATTTATTTTGATATTTTTCGTGGAGGAATAAAAAATGAGTATAGAAAATGCCAGAGTAGACGAAAGACTTATTCATGGACAAGTTGCAATGGTATGGACAAATACTATAGGAGCAACAAGAATAATAGTAGTAAATAATGAAGCGGTAAAAGATGAAAGTATTATAGCCGCTTTAAAAATTTCTAAGCCAGCGGGAGTAAAATTATCAATATTATCAAAAGAAAAAGCTGTTGAAAAATTTAAAAACAACATATATGATGAAGATAAGATTTTTTTAATAACTAAAAATATACAAGATATGAACGATATAATTAAAGGAGGAATCCCCGTTAATATTGTTAATATTGGAAATGTAGCAAAAAAAGAAGGTTCTATACAAATAAAAAAGTCAGTAAGTCTTACAGAAAATGAAATAAATTTGATTAAAACTATGATAGCCGATGGTATAAAAGTGACAGCTCAAATGTTGCCTAACGAATCGGAACAATCTATAGAGATATATTTAAAAAATAATTTATAGGAAAGCATAAATAATGAACGCTTATTTAATAATAAGAGATAGATATGAAAATTTTAGTAAAGCATATAAAAAAATATCTGATTATATTTTATCAAACCCAGAAGATTTAATAAAATCAACGGCTTTAGATATTTCCAAAAGATGCGGAGTCTCTTCTGCATCTATAGTTAGATTTGCAAAATATATCGGATTTAATGGGTTGGATGATTTAAAAATATCTATAGCCAGTAAAAATTATAATGACGACAAAAATTATATAAATCCTATAATATCGTCTAACGATAGCATTCAAGAATTATGCGATAAATTAATGGTTTTAATAAAATCTTCCAATGAGGATTTTTTTTATCAACTTGATAAAAATTTATTAGAAAAATCTTTTGATATCATAAGAAAATCAAAGAGTATATATATTTTAGGTATAGGAGCATCGTCTTTACCAGCTTATGATTTATTTCATAAACTTAAACGGGTAAATTTTAATGCATTTTTTTACGAAGACGCTCATTTGAATGCGGAAGCGTTTAATTATATAGGGGATAAAGATGTCGTTATAGCTTTTTCGTATAGCGGTAGAACCAAAGAAATCATATATCCCGTAAAAATAGCGATTTCAAAAAAAACTCCTGTAATTACAATAACTCGAAAGAAAAAAAATCCTCTTTCAAGTATGGCAAATATACCGATAACCGTTCCTAATAATGAAGAACTTACAAGAATTGGAGCCATAACTTCCAAATATTCATCTCTTATTATAAGCGACCTTTTATATCTTGGTTGTATACAAAAAGATTTTGATAATATTAAAAAAAATCTAATCGAAACGAGTATTTTGGCAAGAGAATTAAAAGAAAATGATTTATGATAAATTTACGGGGTTAATATAGATGGAAAATTTGGATAATCTTATTACAGAATCTCAAAATGAAAATTCCAAAAATATAGATTCTTTAAGCACTATAGATATGGTAAATATAATTAATTCTGAAGACGCTAAAATTTCTGAAGCGGTTAGAAAAGAAAATAAGAATTTAACAAAAGCTATAGATGAAATCGCTAAAAGATATATAAACGGAGGAAGAATAATATATATGGGCGCGGGTTCTTCGGGAAGAATAGGAGTTTTGGATGCCGTAGAACTTACGCCTACTTATAATGTATCATCTGACAGAGTATTTGGACTTATAGCAGGAGGCATGGAAGCTATGTATAGAGCTGTTGAAGGAGCGGAAGATTCGAAAGAACTCGGTAAAACCGACCTTATAAATTGTAAACTTTCAAATTTAGATTCCGTCATAGGGATAGCGGCTAGTGGAAGAACGCCTTATGTATTGGGCGGATTGGAATACGCCAGAAATATAGGGGCATTAACCGTATTCATAACTTCAAATAGAAATGAAAATATTGAAAAAGTTTCGGATATAGCCATAACTCCTATAGTAGGTCCTGAAATAATATCGGGTTCTACAAGGATGAAATCCGCAACGGCCGCTAAAATGGTAGTTAATACAATATCGACTTGTGTCATGATAAAATCTGGCATGGTGTATGGTAATTATATGGTAAATGTATTGCCTACAAATAAAAAATTAGAAAATAGAGCTGTAAAAATGATATCTTCAATAACAGGATTAAATTTTGAAAATTCATATAATCTATTTAAAGAAGCTGGAAAATCTGTGGCAGTATCAATAATAATGAATGAAACTTCTCTAAATAAAGACAATGCCATAAAAATATTAAAAGAATCAAATAACAGTATCAGAGAAGCAATAAAAAAAGCTAAATGCTTATGATTATAAAAAGAGGTTTTATTTGAATAAATTTTTGGTTATATCTACGATTATAGAAAATGCCTTAAAAGAAAATATAATATATGGAATTTCGTATAGTTTTATAAAAAGTGATAATGTAGCAAGCTATTATAAAGGAGTATATGGAAAAAATGAAAGTTTTAAATTAAAGAAAATTAACTCTAATTCTATATATGATTTAGCTTCTTTAACTAAAGTTATAGGAACAACGACTATGATATTAAAACTTCTTGATAGCAAAAAAATAAATCTTAACGATAAAGTCGTTTATTTTTGCAATGAATTTGGAAGTGATAAAACTACTATAATAGAGCTATTACTTCATAATTCTGGACTTGTATCTGATTTAGACGATAAAACAAATATAACCATAGAAAAAATATTTCAACAGACTAAAATAAAAGTAGAAAATTATAATAAAACAGTTTATTCCGACATAGGATTTATAATACTTGGATTTATAATAGAAAACATAACAAAATTAAATTTAGAAAAAGCTTTTAAAAATTATATATTCAATTGCGTCAATATGAGCCATACTACATATAATGTAAAAGATAAATGTTATTGTGTTCCTACGGAAATAACGGATAAAAGAGGAATTATATGTTCTAAGCCTCATGATTCCAAAGCATTTGCATTAGGAGAAATTGGAAGCGCGGGATTATTTTCTACTTTAAGCGATTTAAATATTTTTGCAAAATCTATAATCAATAATGATGGCAAAATAATATCCAAAGAATCATTATATAACTTAATTAATATTAATGTTGGAAATAGGACTTTAGGTTGGGATAAGAAATATGGAAAATACTCGTTATATCATACGGGATTTACGGGAACTTCTATTTTAATTAATCTGAAATTACAAGAAGCTTTAATAATTTTAACTAACAGAATTCACCCAAATAGACATAATACAAAATTTTTAGAATTAAGAGAAGAAATAAATAAAGTATTTATGGAGGATTAAAATGAAACCTAATTTAATAGTGATGAGTCATGGAAAATTTTGTTATGAAATTATGGAATCTGCAAAAATGATACTAGGAGACATAGAAGGATACGAAACCGTTTCTATGTTGGATGAAGAAGGATTTGAAAGAACCTCAAAAAAACTGGAAAAATGCATAGACGAGTTAATAGAAAATAATATATTAATATTAGTAGATTTATACGGTGGCACGCCTTTTAATATAGCCAATATATTTTCACAGAAAAAAAGTAATATCCGTTTAATAGCGGGAATGAATCTCGCTATGATAATAGAATATTTTTCATCTGACATTGAAGATATAGATATTTTAGTTAATGAAATCATAAAAGCGGGTAAAGATAATATTTCTATACCAATTCTTGAAGAAGATAACGATATAGATTTGGACGAATAAAAAACAATTTCTTCTACCTAATTTATAAAAATTATTTATACCTATCTCCTGTGCTGTAATAATAAACCCACTTCGCTATATTTTCGGCATGGTCTCCCATCTTTTCAAAATACTTAGCTATCATCATTAAATATATCGCTTGGTCCGAATCGTCTACTCCGCTTTTTATCAAATCTACCATAGAATCTCTAACTTTATAAAATAATTTGTCAACTTTATCGTCAGCTTCTATAACTTTTTTGGATAATTCGAAATCCTTTTTGGAAAACGCCGATAAAGAATTTTCAACCATATCTTCTATTATATTTGACATATCCATTATGGCATCCATTTTATCCTTATAAATATTTCCTTCGAGCAAAAATTTTAAAAGTTCGCAAATGTCTTTTGATTGGTCTCCTATTCTCTCCAAATCGGTGGCTATTTTTAATGTCGCAGACACTATTCTCAAATCGCTTGCCACGGGATGTTCGAGTAAAAGAATTTTCAAACATGCGCTCTCTATTTTATACGATATTCTATTTATATTTCTATCGTTGTCTATAACTTTATTTGCAAGTTCCATATCGCCATTTAATAACGAATCTCTAGCATTTTTCAAGGCTTCTAAAATCATATCTCCCGCTTCTATGACATATTCTCTTAACCTATTTAATTCTTCTTCAAATCTTATCATTTATTTTCTCCTTTTCTTACAATCTATTACAATATTTATAATCTATTATAATCGTTTTATAAAAATTATTAATCGAAAAATTATTAACCGAATCTTCCCGTAATATATTTTTCGGTTCTGCTATCTTTAGGTTTATAAAATATTTCTTCCGTATCGTCATATTCCACAATTTCCCCAAATAAGAAGAACGCCGTTTTATCCGCCACTCTCATAGCCTGTTGCATATTATGAGTTACTATCACTATAGTATAATCGTTTTTTAATTCGTTTATCAAATCTTCTATTTTTCCCGTGCTTATAGGGTCTAATGCGCTTGTAGGCTCGTCCATAAGAAGTATTTTCGGATTAACCGACAAAGCTCTTGCAATGCATAATCTCTGCTGTTGTCCGCCCGACAAACCCAAAGCGTTTTTATTCAATCTATCTTTTATTTCGTCCCATAAAGCCGCTTTGATTAAACTATATTCCACTATATCGTTGAGTTCGGATTTCTTTTTTATTCCAAAAGTTCTCGGACCATAAGCTATATTGTCGTAAACATTCATCGCAAATAAATTTGATTTCTGAAAAACCATTCCCACATTTTTTCTTAAATACGACACATTGATATTATTATCGTATATGTCGCATCCTCCTATTTCTACGATTCCTTCTATTTTGCAATTTTGAATTAAATCGTTCATTCTATTGAAAGTTTTTAACAGAGTCGATTTGCCGCATCCCGAAGGACCTATAAACGCCGTTACGCTATTTTTATTTATATCTATATTTATTTTTTTTAAAGCCTGAAAACTTTCGTAATATAAATTTAAATCTCGAGTTTTAATCGCTATATCCAAATTAAAATCGAAATTTAATTTTTTATTTAATTTTCCCTCTAATTTTTTTCTAGGTAATTTTTTTAATTCTTCAATCATATTTAAGCCTCTCAATAATCTTTTTTTAATTTTGTATTCAAAACAAAAAGCAAAATATTAAGAAATATTACAATCGTTAATAAAATGCTCGCTGTTGCAAATGTCTGATTAATATATAAACCTTCGCTTGAAAACATCCACATCATAACGGCAAAAGAACTTCCCGCGCTAAAATAACCCGAAGGCATATATCTAACTGCCCCCGAAGTGTATATCAACGCAGCGCTTTCTCCAACTATTCTTCCTATACTCAAAATAATCGCCGTGATTATTCCCGAAAAACCGCATGGCAAAACTATTTTAAATATCGTTCTTACTTTGGAAGCGCCCAAAGCCAAACTGCCCTCTCTTAAACTTGGCGGTATCGACATTAAAGTTTCTTCCGTTTGTCTTATTATCGAAGGAAGTATTATTAAAACCAAAGTCAAAGAACCTGCGAGTATATTTCTGCCTATGTCGAATAAATCCAAAAATATTAACATTCCGAAAAGCCCGAAAACTATAGAAGGAATGCCCGATAAACTGTCGGTAAATATTCTTATAGCGTATATTAATTTTCCGTTACTTTTGGAATATTCCGTTAAATATATCGCCGAAAAAACTCCTATCGGAACGGCTATAATAAGAGCCATAAATAACATCATAGCAGTCGATACTATGGCTGGAAATAATGTCATTTGGGAATTATCGCTTTCACCGAAAAGCAAATTAAAATTTATATAAGGAACTCCTCTTATCAAAATAAATAAAACTATAAATAAAAGAGAGGTAGTCGACACTATGGTTGCGACAATCGATATAAATTTTAATATATCCGATTTTATCGAGACATTTTTCATTTTTATATTTTTAAAAGAAAAATTATTTTTATTATCTTTTGTTTTTCTGTCAAAAATAAATCTTTCAAATAGATCTTTTAATAAATCTATTATAGAATAAAGAGAAAAATTAATATGATTTCCCTTTATCAAATATAAAACTATATTTAATAACAAAATAAACAAAAGTAAAATAAATGCCGTCGCTATTAAGGAACTTCTATGAATACCCGTAGCGTATCCCATTTCCAAAGCTATATTTATAGTCATAGTTCTAAAATAAGAAAATAAATCTTTTGGAATAAAGGGAGCGTTTCCGGCAATCATCATAACAGCCATAGTCTCTCCAATAGCTCTGCCCATACCCAAAACCATAGCGGAAAAAATCCCAGATTTTGCAGCTTTAACTATAACGCCGAAAATAGCCTGCGAATGTGTGCTTCCAAGCGCCACGGCTCCGTCATAATAATATTTATAAACGGCTTCCAAATTGTATCTGCTTATGGATGTTATTGTTGGAAGTATCATTATTCCTAAAATAATGGAGCTTGCCAAAACGCCCTCGCCTACTCCGTTTGGAGATATGTTTTTTAAGAAAGGAACTAAAACTATCATGCCAAAAAAACCGTAAACGATAGACGGAATTCCCGCAAGCAAATCTATTATTTGAGACAAAACTATTTTCAATTTTTTAGGACAAAACATAGAAATATATATCGCCGTAAATAATCCGAATCCTCCACCTATTAAAGTGGAAAGAACGGTTACATAAAGAGAGCCTACAATCATAGGAAATATTCCGAATTTATTATTGGAAGGTTGCCAATCTATCCCGAATATAAATTTGAAAAATCCTATCTCTCTAAACAACGGAACGCTATAAATAAAAATGAATAGGCATATTGAAAATACGACTATAACTGCAAATATCGAACATACAAAAAATATATATTTCATTACATTGTCGATTATGGCGTTAAATAAATGTTTGGATTGTTTATTCATAATTTTTTATCTTTACTTTTTTACTTTTTGATTTTTACTTTACTTTTTACTTTAAGCTATAAATTAAAAAAGTCGGCATACAAAATTAATTGTAAAACCGACTTAATCGTTTTCTAATTTGCCACATACCCGCTTTCGTTAATAATCCGCTTTCCAACATCGCTATCTATAAAATTCAAAAACTCTTTCGTTCCTTCGCTTATCTCTCTGCCTTTTTTGGTAAAAATATAAAACGGACGATAAAGTTTATAATTGTCGCTTTTTATATTCTCGACTGAAGGCTCAAAATATCGGTTTTGAGATTTTGCTTTGTATAAAAGAGGTTTGATGGTTTCGTCAATCGAACCCAAAGAAATATAACCAAGTTTTGAAGCGTCACTACTTACCGCTGTTTTTACTTTTCCCGTGCTGTCCAATATTTCTACTGTGGCTGGAAGAGGGGTTTCTTTTCCAATTAAAGTTAAATCGGTAAAAGCGCTTCTCGTTCCCGAACCATCTTCTCTCGATATAGATTTTGAAATAGAACCTATAGCCGTATCGTTAATATAAAGATTGTATAATTCGTCTTCGCTTATTTGCGTTATACTCGAATCTTTATTCGCTATGATTACTATTCCGTCTTGACATAAAAGATAATCGTCCAATTCTGAAAGCTCGTTTTCTTTTAGATTTCTCGAAGCCATTCCTATATCGTTATTTCCGTTTATGGTGTCGCTTATTCCGATAGTGGAATCGGAAGTTTCTACCGTCACTCTATAATTGGTTTTTTCATCTTCGAATTGTTCCGCCAATTTAAACATTAAAGGCGCTACTGAAGAAGAACCGGAAACGATTATACTTCTCGAACTTTGCGAACTGCCTTTGCAACTTACAAACAAGAAGCAATTTATTAGCAGTAAATAAACTGTTAATTTTCTCATTTTTATTCTCCTATAAAATAATTTTACGCAAACTTTATATATTAAATTAAAATTTAAATCAATGCCAATTTTAAAAAATTTTTAAACTAGTATTGATAAAATCTAAAATATTATACAATTTTTCCCTATGATAACGATAAATAGATTTAACAAAAACATTTTAAAGATAAATTTTTAATATCATGCTTAATTTTAAACTTTTATAAAAATTATGTTTATTTAATTTTTAAAATCTTAAATAATTTTGAAATAATAATTTGATATAATTTGTGCGAATTTTATCAAATTATATTATTTTAAGCTTTTATAGGAACTCCACAAAAATCCTCATAATATTTTGAATAAGAATTGCGGTTAAAATAATATAATTTTCAATCACACAATTAAACGGGCGAGGTTTTCACTTCGTCCGTTATTTTTTATAAGATTTATGAATAATTTTAATATGACTTTAAACAAATTCAATATTTTAAGATTTTTCTATTTTTTTAAAAGTTCACTATGAGAACCCAAATCTATGCAAGTTAAAAGTAATATATCTTTTTTCTTTTGATAAATTAAAAGTAAATCAGGTTTTATATGACATTCTCTAAAATCTTTATAATTTCCAATTAAACTATGGTCGTTATATTTATCTTCCAATTTTTCGTCATTGGCAAGTTTAATAATCGTTTGTTTCAATAATTCCGACAAATCGCTTTTGTATTTAATTTTTTATAGGCTTTTTTGAATGCTTTTAAGTATTTAATTTTATATTTAGTCATTTATTTAAATCTTCGAACATTTCTTCTACACTATTATAACTTTTATATCTTTCGGGATGTTTTTCCATTTCTTCTACTTCTTTTATGGTTTTAAGTAATCTGTCGCTTGGTTCTTCTTCGCTTGTCATTTTCGCATCGGTGAGTTTAACGACATTTTTTATCGCTCTTTCCAAATCTTTATTCGCATTTTCGATTATTAATTTCATGTCGTCTCCTTAAATTCAGGACTTAATCAAATAATAAATAATTTTAACATAACTTTAAACAAATTCAATATTGATTTTATAAAAATGAGTTTTTAGACAAAATAAAAATTTATTGAATAATAGTTTAAAATACTATATAATCAAATAATTATCATGTAATTTAAGGTCTAAATTATGAATAACTTTCTACTCGATTTTGGCGTTATAAATTCTATTTCCAAAAATAAAAAAGAATTATACGAAAATTATTTTTTGAATATTCCAAACGGATTAAAAGAAAATGGAGATTATAGTTATAATAACGATAAAAAATTTTCTCTCGGTAAAATTGAAAATGAATTTTTTAATTTTGAGCTTGAAAATCCTTACAATAATAAAATAAATAAAATGGCTTTGCATTCTGTAAATCAATTAAAACCAATCATTGACGAAGCGAAGAAAATATACGGAAAAAACAGAATCGGCGTGATTATGGGAACTTGCGAAAACGGAAGTGACGAGACTAAAGATTTTATATTAAATGGTTCTGTAATAGACGAAAAAAGAATTTTGATAATGCAAAGTTTAAATATATGTTGCGAATTTTTAAAAAAATATTTTGATGTTAAAGGAATTTCTTTTACAATATCGACTGCTTGCACTTCTAGTGCAAACGCGATAATATCTGCAGACGAACTTATAAAAAGCGAAATAATAGATGTAGCCATAGTCGGAGGAGCGGATGTCGTAACCGATACGGTTGTTTACGGTTTCGATTCTCTGGATATAGTCGATTATAATAAAATAAATTCTTTTTCCAAAAACCGATATGGAATTAATTTGGGAGAAGGAGCGGCATTTTTTATACTCTCTAAAGAAAATTTTATAGACAGCAAAGATGCTATAATATTAAAAGGACATGAAAGCAATTCGGATTCGCATCATATTACGAGTCCCGATATAGAAGCGAAATCTACTTCGATATGCATAAAAGACGCTTTGAAAAAAGCAAATTTGAAAATAGACGACATAGATTATATAAATCTTCATGGAACGGGAACGAATTTAAACGACATAATGGAAAGCAACACTTTAAATAAAGTCGGAGCGCAAAATATTTATTGCAGTTCGAGTAAAACCGCTTTCGGACATACGATAGGAGCTGCGGGAGCGATGGAACTTGGAATTTGTTATTTAACTTTATCGAACATTAATAGAGAAAAAATACTTCCTATGCATTTATATGATGGAGAATACGATAATAATTTGCAAAAAATAAATTTAGTTGATAGAAAAATATCTTTGGAAAAATTGAATAATTGCATGAGCATTTCTTTCGGATTTGGCGGAAGCAATACTTGTTTGATAATAGGAAAATAAATTATGAAATACGAATTAAAAATTCCGCATAAAGGAAAAATGCTTTTAATCGACAAAATAGAAGATATTGATTTTGAAAATAAAACCATAATCACTTTTGCGACTATAAATAAAGAAAATATATTTTATGAAACGGACGGAATTCCAAGTTATATATTTACGGAATATGTCGCTCAAAGTTGTGCTGCGTATAATTCTTATTGTAAAGAAAATCAAGAAAATAATGAAAATCAAAAAATAGGATTTATTTTAAATATCAAAAGCGTTAATTGTTATAAAGACAAAGTTAAAGCGGGAGAAACTATTTTTATAAAAGCAAAAGAAATTTTAAGAGATGCGAATATTTCTTATTATGACGGCGAAGTTTTTTATTTAAATAACGATAAAATAATGGACTGTTCTATAATGGTTATGGAAAGCGACAAATAAAATATAAAAAATTCTCAAATAACAACTTTACCAAATCTATAAATTTATATTGACAAATTTATTATATATGTTAGAATAGTCTAACAATTAATTATTTTTGATTATTTTTAATAAAGGTTAAATTATTATGAAACATTGGTTTTTTAGACTTATGAAACTTTCTGGAAAATTTAAAATATTGCTTTTGTTGTCATGCATATTTTCCATAATAAGTTCTATACTTGTCATGTTTCCTTTCGTTTTTATTTATTTGATTATAAAAGAATTACTCTATTCAAATAATTACGATATTATAATTTATTACGCGAAAGTAAGTTTAATATTTTCAATAACGAGTTTGATTGCATATTTGATAGCTTTATTGTTGTCTCATATAAGTGCTTTTTCTACGATACATTCTATAAAATTAAAACTTATGAAACATATAATTTCTTTGCCTTTGGGTTTTCACATAAAAAATCCAAGCGGTAAAATCAGAAAGTTGGTAGAAGTTAGCTCTGAACAAATAGAAAATTTTGTAGCTCATAATATTCCCGATATAGCTTACGCTTTCGTAAGTCCCGTAGCTTTAATAATTTTATTTATATATTTCGATTATAGGATGGCTATAGCATGTTTAATTCCTATTTTTTTAGCTTTTATAATGCAAAGTTTTCTTATTGGTAAAGATGTTTCGGCTAAATTTATGGCATCGTATCAAAAATGTTTGGGAGAGATGAATAACGCGGCTGTAGAATATGTGAGAGGAATTTCTGTTATAAAAGTATTTGGACAAACTACTTTTTCATTTAAAACTTTTTACGATTCCATAATAAATTACGGAGATTATTCTAAAAAGTTCGCTTTCTCTTGGAGAGTTCCTTTTACATCTTTTGTAGCCGTGGTTAATTCTTCTTTCTTTTTTCTTATTTTATTCGGATTAATATTTATAACCAAAACCAACGATTATAAATCTTTCGTCTTAAGTTTTATATTTTATACGATAACTAGCGCTTTAATTTCTATAACTCTTATGAAGCTTATGTATGTTAATTCGTATTCCCTTATGGTAGAAATGGCTATAGACGACATATACAAAATACTCGAAGAAAAACCGTTGGAAGAATCGAATAATATTTATAAAAATATTAAACCAAAAACTTTTGACATTAGCTTTAAAAATGTAACTTTCAAATACGATAACGCCGATATTCCCGCGATAGAAAATATAAGTTTCGAAGCTTTGCCAAATACCATAACGGCTTTGGTTGGAGCTTCTGGTTCGGGTAAAAGCACTATAGCAAGTTTGATTCCAAGATTCTACGATGTAAATAAAGGTTCTATAGAAATAGGTAAAATTAATATAAAGGACATGAATTATTCTCAATTAATGAAAACTGTCGGTTTTGTTTTTCAAGATTCCAAATTGCTTAAGGCTACTTTATTTGAAAATGTTAAATACGGAAATTCTAACGCCTCTAAAGAAGAAGTCTTTAAAGCTATGGAATTGGCTCAATGCGAAGAGATAATAAATAAATTTCCAAACGGAATAAATACGAAAATAGGAACTAAAGGAGTTTATTTATCGGGAGGGGAAGTTCAAAGAATATCTATAGCGAGAGCGATTTTAAAAAATGCGCCTATAATAGTATTTGATGAAGCTACATCTTTTGCCGACCCGGAAAACGAATATCAAATACACTTGGCGTTAAATAAATTAATAAAAAATAAAACGGTAATAATGATAGCGCATAGATTGTCGACTATAAAAAACGCCGATTTGATACTCGTTTTGGATAACGGGAAAATAATAGAGAGAGGAAATCATAATGAGCTTATAAAATTAAACGGAAAATATAAGCGAATGTATGATAATTATAAAAACGCTTTAAATTGGAGCGTTAAGAAATAATTATAATTTATTTTTGATTTTTTAATTTTTGATTTGAATAAACATATAAAAGGATAAAAATTCATGCTTAAAAATATTTTTATGTTGTCGGATAGAGGTGTAAATGATATGAGAAAAGCCATATTTTGGTCTGTAATATCCGATATAACTTTAATGTCTTCTATAAGCGTATTGTTTATAGTGTTAAAAAAAATTATAGAACCTATTATAGATTCAAAAGAATATACTAGCGTCAATATTATCTCGTATATTTTAATAGCATTATCGATAGCGATTTTAATATATTTGGCTTTTTACATTCAATACAAATACTTATATATTTCCGTATATTCTGAAAGTTCTGCAAAAAGAGTTGATATGGCTGAAACGATTAGAAAACTTCCTTTATCGTTTTTTCAAAAAAAAGATTTGGTAGAATTTACAAATACATTAATGAAAGACATAACTTTTGTAGAAAATATATTGTCGCATGTAGTTCCGCAACTTATAGGTTCGATTATAACCGTAATATTAATATTCGTATGGCTTTTAATTTACGATTTTAAAATGGGATTAAGCGTGGCGATAGTTTTTCCAATAGCTGTATCGATAGTATTTGCCACAAGAAGAATAATGGAAAAATACGGAAACATTACTTTGGATATTAAAAATCAATCTTCGGATTGCATTCAAGAAGCTTTGGACTGCATTAAAATAATAAAATCATACAATATGGAAAACGATTATTTGAAAATTCTTAAAGAAAAATTAAAAAAAGAATTTTTAGCTTCCATTAAAACCGAAGCAATAACGGGAACTTTCGTAATGTCGGGAAACGCGATATTGAAATTTGGAATCTCTTTGACTATATTTGTCGGAGCTTACTTATTTATAAGAAACGAAATAACCATCTATAAATATATAGCTTTTTTATTAATCGCTTCGAGGATATATTCTCCGATAGAGGTCATACTTAATAGAATAACGGAAATATTTATGCTTAAAATTATATACAAAAGAATGAGAGCGATAAAAAATATAGAAATACAAAAAGGGAGAAGCGATATAGAATTAAATAATTTTAATATCTCTTTTAATAATGTTTATTTTTCTTATAAAGACGACAATAATCAAGTTATAAAAAATGTTTCTTTTGAAGCCAAACAAAACGAAGTGACGGCGATAGTCGGAAGAAGCGGAAGCGGAAAATCCACTCTCACTAAACTTGCGGCAAGATTTTGGGACTTGAACGAAGGAAGCATAACGATAGGCAAAATTGACATAAAAACCATAGAACCCGAAACTTTATTAAAAAATATATCCATAGTTTTTCAAGATGTTATTTTATTTAACGATACGATATTTAATAATATAAAGATAGGAAAGCGAAATGCAACCGAAGAAGAAATTTATAAAGTTGCAAAATTATCTCAATGCGATAAATTTATAAATAACTTAAAAGATGGTTATAATACTATACTCGGCGAAAACGGAGAGACTTTATCGGGCGGAGAGAGGCAGAGAATATCGATAGCGAGAGCGCTTTTAAAAGACGCTCCGATAATATTACTTGACGAAGTGACATCTTATTTGGATAGCGAAAACGAGTATTTGGTTCAAACCGCCATATCCAATCTTATCAAAAATAAAACCGTTATAGTTATAGCGCATAGATTAAAAACTATAAGAGATGCCGACAAAATAATAGTTTTAGACGAAGGTAAAATTGTGGAAGAGGGAAAACATAGTAAGCTTATCAAAAATAATTATCTGTATTCAAAACTTGTTTCTATGCAAGAAGAGAGTTTAAGCTGGAAAGTTTAATTTTATTTATTTTTATAATCTTAAATAATGCTAATTGACAATATATAAAATTAATTATAAAATCCTTATCGAGTAACTAAAAACAGGTTGAAAAATTTTGAAATTTAAAATTATATTGTTTATTCTAATTAATACTTTGCTATATTCTCAATATAATAATTTGTTTAATCTGAGAGACAAAGAAGTAAAAATAAAATTTAGCTTAAATACAAACGATGGCAAATTAATAATCAGCGCCGATATTCCAAAAAATTATTACGCTTATTTGGAATCGTCAATAGCAAATAAAATAAAATTCTATGACAATAATAAAGAAATAAACACTGTATATCCAAAAGGCGAAATTTATCATAACGATATTATAATAAAAGGCATGCAGGAATTTATATTAAATATAGATATAAAAAATATTAATTCCATAAAGGCGGATTATCAATTATGTTCTGAAAAAGACAATATATGTTTGCCTCCAAAAAGCGAAATTATATTTGAAAAAGAGATTAACGATATTTTAGAAAAACCTCAAAATGCTAGTTTAATAGAAAATGGAATAGAAAAATATAATATAAAAAATGTAAGTATCGAAAATCGAAATATATTGATAACTTTGATAATTATATTTGCATCCGGTTTGGCTACGGTTTTTTTGCCGTGTTCGTATCCTCTCTTGTCGATAACGGTTTCCATATTTTCAAATTCTAAAAATTCAAAAAATCAAAATAAAAAATCGAATATAATATCTTCTCTTTTATTTTCTTTGGGAATCATAACTACTTATACGATTTTGGGAACTGTGGTTTCGGTGGCGGGATTCTTTTTTCAAAAAACTATTTTATTTGGAAGTATAGGATATAATCCGATAGTTTTAACGGTTTTAATTTTATTTTTTCTATATTTCGCATTTTCAATGGCAGGATTTTACGAAATCAAATCTCCGATTTTTTTGCAATCGGCAAAGTCAAAGGCTTATTCAAAAAATGACAATTCTAATAATTATTTAAATAAATATATAATGGGACTTTTAACGGGAATAGTCGCCACTCCTTGTGCTGCTCCGATAATAGCATTTATACTTCAAATGGGATTATTAAATCCTCTGTTTGCAACTTTTTATATGTCGGTTTACGCTTTGGGTTTTTCTTCGATATTATTTGTATTGGGAAGTTTCGCTTCCATACTTTCTAAAATGCCAAAATCTGGGAAATGGACGATTTGCATTAAATATATTTTTACTTTTTTAATGTTTCTTATATGTTTTTATTATTTAAATATATTATTTGGAGTTTTAGGATTTGACAAAATAAGTTATTTGCTTGCGGATTTGTCGATAATAATATTCGCCTTATTGGTTTATTTAGTAAAAAAGAAAAATATAAAAATCATATTAACCAAATTTGAAATAAAATTATTCGTTTCGGTTTTGATATTATCTTTAATAGTAGGTTCTGCTTACGGTTTTATAAAATCAAAATCTTATAATTCGATTACTTATGAAGAAGCTTTAGATATTTCAAGACAAAACGGAAAATATATACTTATAGATTTTTCCGCCGTTTGGTGCGCAAATTGTTACGAACTTAAAGAAAAAGTGTTCGACAACGAAGAATTAAAAAAAGTTATAGATGATAATTTAATTTTTATAGAAGTCGATGTGGATAAAAGAAAAGACATTTCAAAAGAATTTGAAGTTAAATGGCTTCCTTGGATAATAATTATAGATAAAAATAAAAATATCTTATATATAAAAAATTCTTTTTCAAGTTTCGACGAAAAAACTGCAAACGAAATAAAAGAAAGTATAGAAAATATAATTTAAAATATTTCTTCTCCGTTTTCTATCTTGCTTATTAAATCTACTCTTTTTGCATGTCGTCCGCCTTCGAATTCTGCCTCGCTCCATTCTTTAACTATCATTTTCGCCAAATCGACTCCGACTACCCTCGCCCCAAAAGCTATGATATTAGAGTTGTTATGTCGTTTCGATAATTGCGCCGAATAAGGCTCTGAACAAACAGCCGCTCTTATACCTTTAACTTTATTTGCCGCAAGAGAGATTCCTATGCCCGTTCCGCAAATTAAAACTCCGCCGTCATATTTTCCTTTTGCAACTTCTTCTGCTACTTTTTTTCCGTAAATCGGATAATCTACTCTCTCGGCATCATTTGTTCCGAAATCGTCTACCGTATGTCCCAATTCTTTTAAATATTTTATTATTTCGGATTTTAATTCTATTCCCGTATGGTCGGATGCTATCGCTATTTTCATGATTTATTCCTTTTTATTTATTATTTTTTATTTTAATCTAATATTAAATTTATAAACTATAAGAAAATTCTATTATAGCGTAAATTATATTATTTTCTCCGCAAAGTTTAATTATAGTTTTATCGTCAATATTTTCTTTATTAACTATAATCGTATCTCCCAATTTTGCAGGAATTCTATATTCTATTCTTATTCTTTTAAAATAATCTTCGACATAATCTATAACCATATCGATATATCGCGCGTTGTTTACATGATTGTTATCGTCTATAAAATATTTCTTTACTTTAAATCTGTCGACTTCTTTAAAATTTTTACTCTCGAATTTTATTTTTCTTGGCAAATAATTCATTTCGATTTTATTATCGAATTTCACGCTTTCAATAATAGGTTTAGGAATTCTTACCAAATTGGAAGTATTTAAATTTACGAATCCTCCTATAGCATAACAAACCACAAGCTCTTTATTATTTTCATCGTATATTACGGTATTTCTGTATCCGTAAGCTTCGTTGCATTCGTAAACATAAGTTCGAGCTATAATTTTTTCGCTATATTTTGGGAGTTTATAAATATCAACCTGCCTTGAAATAAGAAACATGCTTATATCATTTTCGTTAAAATATTTTGTAAGCTCTATTTCGCTATCTAATTGAAAGAAAGAACAATCTTGCATAATATCGAATATTGCCGAAGATTTTAAAAATCCGTCTTTATCTATTTGACTCGTTCCAATAATCATTTTCATTTCATACATATAAAAGCCTATTATTTAAAGTTGTAATATTATATAGGAATGATTAATAATTGTCAAAATTTTTAATAATTTATAATCGTATAAAATATTTTTGTATAATATTTATTTAATAGAATTATATTTAAATTTTCTTTATTATCATTCTTTCAATTTGTATAAATAAAGCCCAAACTCATCATATTTTGTGGATATATTTGTATAATAAGTTTGCACATATTCATTAAAAATATTTGCATAGTCATTATCATTTTTATTGTTATAGAAAGAATATATTTTTAAAGTTTTATACGAAAAGAATATATTAGGTTTTCTATCCAAAAATATTTTAACCGCATTACTATAACCGAAATTTGGATTCCACCAGTCGCTTTCATTTGGTAATATCAAAGAATTTGTCCAACCTAAATTTGCATATCCGTAAACGAAAGGACCGCCAAATGAAGCTATTCCGTTATAACCGTATTCTTTCATAAACTCAGTTACATAATAAGTAACGCTATTTTTTTCATCGTTTTTTGTTTGCATATAATATAAAAAATCATTAGATATGGGATAAAAAATATTCGTGAAATTATTTACGGATATAGAAACGGTTGACAATATTCCTATTATAAATATTGATAAAAGTATATTATATACGCTTTTTGAAAGTGCTAATTTTTTATTTAATAGTAATTCATATAATTTATATAATATAAAAGGAATTATAATCGAAATCATAGGCGCTATTATCATCGAATTAAAAAAAGCCGTTCTGTTTATAGCATAAGTATAAACTCCTAAAGCGCTTATAGAACAAAATATTATACTTGGAAAATAATATTCTAATTTAATATAATTACTATTTCTAAATATTTTCATGTTCTTTATATAATAAATAAAAGTAGTTAAGAAAATTAAACAAACTATAAAATAATAATTATACAATTTATTTATTTTTATTTCGATATAATTTACTTGTCCCGTTAATAGAGGAAATAATAAATCTTTTATATTTTGTTTTTCGCCTCCTAATAAATATATATTACAAATATTTAGAATTATATAAGAAAATAAAATCGAACAAATAGAAAAAATGGAAAATAAAAATATATTATAATATAATTTTTTATCCTTAAAAGTTAAATCGTAACAAAATGCATAGATATTTGAAATAAATAACGAAACCAAACATACTAAACCCGTTTCGGCATTCCATAATATGCTTAAAGAAGCTAAAAGATAACCTATTAAATTTAATAATATATTTTTCTTATTGCCAATAATCGATATATACAAAATCATAATACTTGGAAAAATTATTCTTAAAGGTATAACCGCATAATAATTATATTTAATGGTAAAATATATAAAGGAAGTTGTAAAAATACCTAAAATTCTATAGAACGAAGATTTTATTAATAAAAATATAGTAATTACAATGCATAAAGCTGATATTCCAGAAAGAATAGAAATCAATATTCCGTAAGTTTTTACATTTAACCCAAAAATTTTAAAAAACGGCTCTATTAATAATGCAAAATGTCCTAATATGCTATACATATTTTTAGAATATGGTATATTACTATGAATCATAAATACGGAATTAAAATGAGCAGAATGATGACCTATATCGGGAATATTAGTTTGGTATTTGCCATAACCTATTAATATAACCGAAACAATGCCTAAAAATATGGCTAAATAATTATTAGAAAATTTAATTAAAATATATAATAAAATAATTGATAACATTATTTCAACAATAAGAGATAATAAATTGTTATCAATAAAAAAATTCCATGACAATAATTTTATATTCTTAAAATAATTCCACTCCTCAAGCTCTATAAACATATTCATTAAAGATATTATAAACACTGTTATTATTAAATAAATTAAAATTCTACCTTTTTCATCATATATAAAAGTATTATAAATTTTTTCTATATACGCAATATTATTTACGCTTATATAATAAAAACATAACGATATAAATATTAAAGATAAAGCATATATATTAACATCACTTAAATTAAACGATTTTAATATAAAAATTAATATGATAGTTAATGATAACGAAAAGAGGAAATTAATAATAAATTTGTTAATTATATTTTCATTACAACTTAATATACCTTCTTTGACTTTTCTATTAAATATAAATATTCTAATATTAGAAATATCTTTATCTATTATTCTTTTTATCCTCTTATTTTTTATACAAAAATAAATAAAAATAATTAAAATATTGACTAAAATAATATTAATTATTTTAAACTTTATTTTCAATTTATAATTAATATTGTCAATTTTATCTTCTTCAATTATTTTACTAGAAATAAAATTCCCGTAAGGACTTCCGCCCTCTTCCATTTCCACATTTTCTATATAATCTGACAAATTTGATAAATCAGGATAAACTCCATAAATATCGCTATTTTTAAAAATTTTATCATAATAACCTATTTTAAAATTGTATTTATAATTTGTAGTAATCGTATTATCGAGATTAGTTATTTGATAAAAATTGTTTAATTTAAAATTAGTTAAATATCCTACTCTAGTTTTTAAACCTAAAATTTGTAAAATAATTAACAAGATTGCTGCGATAATCAAAAACGAAATATAAATTTTAAGGAATAATTTTATATTTTTCATAGAACTATTCCTTTTATAATTAATTGCAAAAAACGCCAAGGTAAACGTTTAGATTTGAGAATAAAATTTTGCAATAAAAAAGACGCAATACTACTTATTGTATTGTATTGTATTGTATTGTATTGTATTGTATTGTATT
>CAZUEE010000003.1:0-59070 GCA_964619175.1 uncultured Brachyspira sp.
AAATATTTTACCTCTTAAAATATTCTACCGCAGACTTAAACATTTTTATATCATAATTGCCAATAACATTTTTATATAATCCTTTTCCCGTTCTTTCGCTATGCCCCATTTTCCCAAAAATTCTTCCATCGGGCGAGGTAATGCCTTCTATGGCGTATGTTGAACCGTTGGGATTAAATTCTATATCATCCGATGCTTTTCCTTCCAAATCGACATATTGAGTTGCAATCTGTCCGTTTTCTGAAAGTGTTTTTATAATCTCTTCGCTTGCTATAAATCTGCCTTCTCCATGAGATATAGGAACATTGAATATATCTCCGACATTCGTATAAGAAAGCCAAGGAGATTTATTCGAAGCTATTTTAGTTCTTACTATTTTTGATTGATGCCTTGAAATTTCATTAAAAGTAAGAGTCGGACTATTTTCATCTATATCGATTATCTTGCCGTAAGGAACTAACCCCAATTTAATAAGCGCTTGAAATCCGTTGCATATTCCAAGTATAAGCCCGCCTCTATTATCTAAAAGTTTTGTTATTTCGTTTTTTATAATTTCGTTTCTAAAAAAAGCCGTTATAAATTTTCCGCTTCCGTCCGGTTCATCTCCTCCCGAAAATCCGCCGGGAATAAAAACTATATGAGAAGTTTTTAATTCTTTTGAAAAATCTTCTATACTTTTTTTTATATTATCAGAAGACAAATTATTTATAACTATAATTTTAGTTTTCGCTCCCGCGTATTCCATAGCTTTTGCGCTATCGTATTCGCAGTTCGTTCCGGGAAAAACGGGAATAATAACTCTAGGTTTTGCGATTTTAATTTTTGAAATTATCTTTTCTTTCGTTTTAAAATAAAAATTTGGGATTATTTTTTTACCTATTTTTTTATTTTTTATTTTTTGATTTTTTTTATCTAATTTTATATTGCAAGGAAAAACTTTTTCGAGGCTATTTTCGTAAATGTAAGACAGCTCTTCAAAATTAATCTTTTCGTTTTTATAAGAAATATATTTGTCTAAAATAATTTTTCCCAAATAAACGTCGTCTATTTTTTCTTTCGTTTCGATAACAAATCCGCCGTAATTATATCCGAAAATATCTTTCAATGAAATTTTAGAATTATATTTAAATCCAAAACCGTTTCCTATGCACATTTTGTAAATAGCTTCGGCAATTCCCCCATAAGTTATCGTATAGCAGGAAATCGCATTTTTTCTTTTTATTAGATTATTTATTTTTTCAAACAACGATAATAAAGATTTCGTTTCTGGAAGTCCGTTTTTATCGTATTTTGGTTTTAACAAATAAACATTGTTTCCCGCATTTTTAAATTCGGGAGATATAATATCTTTAGTTTTTGCCGTAGTAACCGCAAACGAAACTAAAGTCGGAGGAACATTTAAATTTTCGAAACTTCCGCTCATAGAATCCTTTCCTCCTATAGCGCAAATTCCAAATTCTTTTTGCGCCTTAAAAGCTCCCAAAAGAGCCGCTAAAGGTTTGCCCCATTTTTTTTCATCATATCCTAATCTTTCAAAATATTCTTGGAATGTTAGATATATTTCTTTAAGGTTTGCTCCCGTAGATATTAATTTTGAAATCGATTCTACTACGGAAAGATAAGCTCCATGATAAGGGCTTTTTTCCGCTATAAAAGGATTGAACCCCCAACTCATTAAAGAACAATTATCGGAGTATTTTTTTTCTAATGAAATTTTTTGAACCATAGCTTGAATAGGCGTGCGTTGATATTTTCCACCAAAAGGCATAAGAACCGTTCCCGCCCCTATGGTAGAGTCGAATCTCTCTGCCAATCCTCTTTTAGAACATACATTAAGATTTTTTAAAAGATTTTTATAACCTGTTGAAAAATCTTTTGGAATTTTTTTGTCAAAATTTTGAGCTGATTTTACTCTTGCATTAATATGTTTTTTAGCTCCGTTTGAGTTTAAAAATTCTCTCGATATGTCTACTATTTTTTTGCCGTTCCAAAACATGGTAAGTTTAGGTTCTTTTTTAACTACGGCTACAGAAACGGCGTCCAAATTTTCCGATTTCGCAAAACTTAAAAATTTTTCTACATCTTTTTTTGAAACTACCACCGCCATCCTTTCTTGAGATTCCGATATTGCAAGTTCCGTGCCGTCAAGTCCTTCGTATTTTTTATTTATTACATTAAGGTTTATGTCGATTCCGTTGGCAAGCTCTCCTATAGCAACCGATACTCCGCCCGCTCCGAAATCGTTGCATTTTTTTATGAGCCTTGAAACTTTTGGATTTCTGAAAAGCCTTTGAATCTTTCTCTCTTCGGGAGCGTTTCCCTTTTGAACTTCCGCCCCGCATACTTCTATTGATTTTTCAGTGTGAGATTTTGACGAACCTGTAGCTCCTCCGCAACCGTCTCTTCCCGTTTTGCCTCCCAAAAGAATAATCGTATCTCCCGCAATCGGTTTTTCTCTGCGAACATTTTTTTTATACGCAGCTCCTATAACCGCTCCAATTTCCATTCGTTTTGCCATATATCCTTTATGATAAATTTCGTCAACTATTCCCGTAGCTAAACCTATTTGATTCCCGTAAGAAGAATATCCTTCGGCTGCAGTAGTCGTTATTTTTCTTTGAGGCAATTTGCCTTTTATAGTTTTTGAAACCGAAACCGTAGGATTAGCAGCTCCCGATATTCTCATAGCGCCGTAAACATAAGCTCTTCCAGAAAGCGGGTCTCTTATCGCTCCTCCAATACAAGTAGCCGCTCCTCCGAAAGGTTCTATTTCCGTAGGATGATTATGCGTTTCGTTTTTAAAAAGCAAAAGCCATTCTTCTATCTTACCGTTTACTTCTATATTTATTTTAACCGAACAAGCGTTAATCTCTTCCGACTCTTCGAGTTTGTCGAGTTTTCCTTTCTTTTTGAAATATTTTACGCATACCGTAGCCAAATCCATAAGAGATATGGGATTATCGTCTTTAATTTCATTTCGAATAGATAAATATTCTTCGTAGGTTTTTTGTATAACTTTATTCTCAAACTCCGCTTTGTCTATAATAGTTAAAAATGTGGTATGCCTGCAATGGTCGGACCAATAAGTATCGATTACCTTTATTTCAGTTAAAGTCGGATTTCTTTTTTCGGAAGTAAAATATTTTTTGCAAAGTTTTAAATCTTCTATATCCATAGCCAAACCGTAGATATTTATAAAATCAAAAAGTTCTTTGTCGCTTGAGTTTATAAATCCTTTTAAAGTTTTTACGGTTTTTGGAATTTTATATTTTTCTTTCAAAGTTTTTGGTTTAACGAAATTTGCCTCTCTAATTTCCACAGGGTTTATAATATATTTTTTTATTTTTTCTATGTCGCTTTTTGTAAGTTTTCCGTATAAAGCGTAAATTTTTGCCGTTTTAATCAAAGGTTTTTCGCCTTGCGAGATAATTTGAATACATTGAGCTGCGCTGTCCGCTCTTTGGTCGAATTGTCCGGGTAAGTATTCGGTTGCAAAAATAAAGGAATTTTCTATATTCGCTTCGTCTAATTTTTTATAAATATTATCGAGTTGCGGTTCGGAAAAAACAGTTTTTATTGCATCCTCAAAAATTTTTTTAGAAATATTTTCCACATAGTATCGATTAAAAATTCTTATTTTGGTTAATCTTTTTATTTTAAGAAATTCCGTTATATCCGAATATAAAGCGTTCGCTTCTTTATTGAAATTTTCTTTTTTTTCTACGAATATTCTATAAACCATAATCGTTTCCTGTCATTTTTTATTTCGATATTTTAAATGCGATTTACTAATTTTCTTTTTTCAATTTTTTAATTTCAGATAAGGCTTTAGCTCCTATATCTTTTCTATAATAAGCGCCTTCGAATAAAATACGGCTAACATCTTTATAAGAAAGTTCAATCGCTTCTTCCAAATCGTTTGCTATATTCGTTATACCCAACACTCTGCCTCCGTTAGTTAAAAGTTTTTCGTTTTCTTTTTTAACTCCCGCAAAATAAACTCTATCTAAAATATTTTGAGGAATATTTATTTCAAAACCTTTTTTATATAAAGACGGATATCCTTTACTCGCCATAATAATGCAAGCTGCCGATTTTTTTTCAAATTCTACTTTCGCTTTATCCAAAGTTCCGTTTGTGGTTGCAATCATAATATTAAGCAAGTCGTTTTTTAATAGTGGCAAAACAACTTGAGTTTCTGGGTCTCCGAATCTGCAATTATATTCTATTACTTTAGGTCCGTTTTTCGTAATCATAAGTCCGAAATATAAACATCCTTTAAATGTTCTGCCTTCTTCGTTCATTGCCGAAATCGTGGGAATAAATATTTTATCAAAACATTCTCTTTCCACTTCTTCTGTATAATAAGGATTTGGAGCAATCGTTCCCATGCCTCCCGTGTTAAGTCCCGTATCTCCGTCTCCGATTCGTTTATGGTCCATGGAAGAAATCATAGGAATTATGGTTTTACCATCCGTGAAAGAAAGAACAGAAACTTCCGCTCCTTGCAAAAATTCTTCTATAACTATTCTGTCTCCCGATTTTCCAAAAACTTTTTCTTCCATAATATTTTTTACCGATTCGATTGCTTTTTCTTTGGTTTCGGCTATGATAACTCCCTTACCGAGCGCAAGCCCGTCAGCCTTAATTACGACAGATGTTGTAGTGGTTTTCAAATACTCTATGGCTTTTTTGGAAGATTCGAATGTTTTGTATTTTGCTGTAGGAATATTGTATTTTTTCATTAAATTTTTTGCAAAAACTTTACTGCCTTCTATAATCGCAGCTTTTTTATTTGGTCCGAAGCATGGAATTTTTATTTCTTCCAAAGCGTCCACTAATCCTAAAACGAGCGGGTCATCTGGAGTTACGATAACATAATCTATTTTGGTTTTATTTGCAAAATCCGTTATACCTTTTATATCCGTAGATTTTATATTTACGCAAATAGCATCTCTTTCGATTCCTCCGTTTCCCGGCGTAGCGTAAATTTCCGATACATTTTTATTTTGTTTTATTTTTTTTATTATGGCATGCTCTCTTCCGCCGCCGCCTATAACTAAAATTTTCATTTTTTTATCCATATTTTAATTTTTATTTTGTTTTATTTTTTTTATTATTAATGGTGAAATAATCTCATTCCCGTAAAAGCCATAACCATATTATATTTATTGCATCGCTCTATAACAAGATTATCTTTTAAAGAGCCACCCGGTTCGGCTATATATTTCACTCCGCTTTTTTTCGCTCTATCTATATTATCGTAAAATGGAAAAAACGCGTCTGAGCCCAAAGAAACTCCGTCAATCTTATCAAGATATTCCGTTATTTCATTTTCTTTAAGAGGCTCGGGTTTTTTTGTAAAATATTTTCTCCAAACTTCTTCGGCGCAAACATCCTCTTCGTTTTTATTTATATAACCGTCTATAATATTGTCTCTTTCTGGACGACTTAAAGAATCCTTAAAATGTAGATTTAAAACCTTTTCATGCATTCTCAAAAACCATGTATCCGCTTTGTTGCCAGCCAAACGAGTGCAATGTATTCTCGATTGTTGTCCCGCTCCAACTCCTATAGCTTGTCCGTAATAAGCGTAACAAACGGAATTCGATTGTGTGTATTTTAATATAATTAACGATATTATCAAATCTCTAATCCCCGTTTCCGTCATATTTTTATTTTCCGTTACGATATTTGAAAGCGAATCTCTATTTATTTTAAAATTATTTCTTTTCTGTTCGAATGTTATCCCAAAAACATCCTTGCTCTCATCTTCCATCGGAATATAATTTATATCAATTTCTATAATATTATAATTTCCGTTTCTTTTTGATTTTAATATTTCCAAAGCGTCTTTCGTATAACTCGGCGCTATCACTCCGTCCGAAACCTCTCTCGAAATTAGTCTCGCTGTCGTTTTGTCGCAAATATCGGAAAGCGCTATCCAATCTCCAAAAGAACTCATCCTATCCGTTCCTCTAGCTTTAGCGTAAGCGCATGCAAGCGGGGAGTCGTCCAATCCTTCAACATCGTCAAAAAAACATGATTTTTTTAATTCTTTTGAAAGTGGAATTCCAATCGCCGCCGATGTGGGACTTACATGCTTAAAAGAAGCGGCAGCCGAAAATCCGAGAGTTTCTTTAAGTTCTTTCACAAGTTGCCAACCGTTGAAAGCGTCCAAAAAATTAATATATCCGGGATTACCGTTCAATATTTTAACGGGAAGTTTTCCTCCGTCTTTCATAAAAATTCTTGCAGGTTTTTGATTTGGATTGCATCCGTATTTTAGCAAAATTTCTTTCATCTATTTTCCTCCTTAATCGTAATGTTTATTTTTATTTATAATTTTGTCGACTTTTTCTCTCGTCTTCAAATTTATATAACGAGAGAATAAAGAAATTTTATTATCTTCGTTTAAAGCGTTCCAAATTTTATTTGTAAACTCGTCTATATCGTTTGGAATTTCTACTCTCTTTGGCTCTCCATAAAAAGGAGGAAGGGGATTTCCGTCGCAAGAGTAAGTATGTATAAAATGTCCCTCTCCGCATAAAGGTTCGTAATCGAATGTATATCTATGGCAAGCTGTCCCTTCCTTATCGGCGCTTTTTAGAATGTTCATTTTATAAGAAAAATCATAATTTTCAAAATATAATATTCCGCTTATTCTCGCCGTAAAATTCGGAACATCCGGTTCAAATTTTCTAGTTTTTAAAGATTCTCCAAAATCTATTCCTTTTTTTAATCCTTCGTATATCGTATCGGTATGGTCGCCGTTGGTTATAATAAGTTTGTTTTTATATTCTCTTAAAGCCGCATAAATTATAAGTTCGGGATTAATCGTTTTATTTTTATTCGCATGTTCCGTATATAAAACATTATCCTTAAAAGAAAAAATTCTATTGCGACTGTTTTCGCTTCTTCCCATAATAAAATATAAACATACAGCGTTTTTACCGTCCTTACTTTTCCCTATGATTATTCCTCTTCCCAAATAAGAATTTTCTTTTAAAATTTTTTCTATGTCTTTTATTTCGTAAATATTCATTTTATTTTTGCTCCGATTGTTTTTTATTTTTTATTTAAATTTTATTTAAAATAATATCATTGCAAACTTTTTCCACCGATTGTGGAAGTATAATCCATTCTGCAAATTCCATAACTCGTTTTTGTAATTTTTCCGCCGTGTCGTTATCGTAAACTTCGATGGCTTTTTGCATTATAATCTCTCCGCCATCTATAATTTCATTTACGAAATGCGTAGTAGCTCCCGTGATTTTAACGCCTTTTTCCAAAGCCGCTTGATGAACCTTGATTCCGTAAAAACCTTTCCCACAAAACGAAGGAATAAGCGAAGGATGAATATTTATAATTCTTTTATCGTAATCTTTTACGAAGTCTGCCGTTAAAACCGCCGTAAAGCCCGCAAGAACTATAAGCTCGATTTTATACGATTTTAAAATTTCTTTAAGTTTTTCTTCAAAATATTTTTTATCTTTTTTGGCTATAATCTCGACATGAATTTTAGATTTTTTTGCTCTTTTCAAAGCGAAAGCGTCTGGATTATTAGAAATAACCAATTCTATTTTTCCGCTTTTTAGAATTTCTTTTTTTTGAGCGTCTATAAGTGCTTGCAAATTTGTTCCGCCGCCCGATACCATAACGGCAATTTTTACTTTTTCATTCATTTTATTTTCTTATTTTATAATAATTTTTTTTCCCTTTGCTTCGATAATATTTCCTATAATATAAGCGTCCTCACCTAATGAGTTTAAAATATCTACAGTTTTATTTGCTTTGTTTTTTGATACTATTATACACATTCCGACTCCCATATTAAAAGTGTTAAACATATCCCGTTCTTTTAAGTTTCCACATTTTTGAATATAGTTAAATATTGGCAGAATTTTAATATTTTTATTTTCTATTTCAGCGCAAAGTCCGTTTGGGATGCATCTTGGAATATTCTCGTAAAAACCGCCTCCTGTTATATGCGATATACCCTTTACTTTAATTTTTCCCAAAACTTTTAAAATTGATTTAACATAAATTTTAGTCGGAGTTAAAAGAATTTCTCCAATGGATTTTTTGCCCAATTCCTTAATGGGTTTTTTCAGATTATGATTTTCAAAAATTTTTCTAACTAGCGAAAAACCGTTGGAATGAACGCCGCTCGAAGCTATAGCGATTATAGTATCTCCTCTATTTACTTTTTTACCGTCTATGATTTTTGATTTGTCTACTATTCCCGTAGAATATCCCGCCAAATCGTATTCGTTTTTTGAATAGAATCCCGGCATCTCAGCCGTCTCCCCTCCGATTAAAGAACAGCCGGCTTGAACGCATCCTTTTGCAACGCCTTTTACTATTTCGGCGATTTTTTTTGGATAATTTTTTTCGCATGCAATGTAATCCAAAAATATAAGAGGTTTCGCTCCAGAACATATTATATCGTTTACGCACATAGCTACGCAATCTATACCAATAGTGTCATGTTTATTCATTAAAAAAGCTATTTTTAATTTCGTTCCGACTCCGTCCGTTCCGCTTACCAATACGGGTTTTTTTATTCCTTTTAAATTAAGTTCAAAAAGTCCTCCGAATCCTCCTATATCCGAAAGAACTCCTTTAATATTAGTTTTGGCTATATGTTTTTTTATAAGTTCTACAGATTTGTATCCCGCATGTATATTAACTCCCGCTTTTGCATAAACATCAGATTTTGAAAGTTTATTCATTTTTTATTTTCCTTTTTTATTCAAACTACTATTAAGCTATTATTAAACTATTATTTATAAATTATTTTTTATTTTTCTTCATCTGTATGATTTATTTTTATATTGCTTATCGTCCTTTCAAAACGATTTTTATCGGCTTCGATTGGAATTTCTGTAGGATATATTCCGTCAAAACAGGCTATACAAAAACCGCTTCTTTCGTTCACATAACCTATTTTTTTTATTCCGTCTAAACTCAAATATCCAAGAGAATTTGCCCCTATCTTTTTCGCTATTTCGTATGTGGTATATTTGCAAGCAATTAAATTATCTTTAGAATCTATATCTATTCCGTAATAACATGGATTTATAAAAGGCGGGGTTGACACTCTCATATGCACTTCTGTCGCTCCCGCGTCTCTAAGAAGTTTAACTATTCTTTCGCTTGTAGTTCCTCTAACTATGGAATCGTCTATAAGAATAACTCTCTTTCCCCTAACCACATTTGCAATCGGATTTAACTTTATTTTAACTTTGTCCATACGACTTTTTACTTCGGGATATATAAAAGTTCTTCCGATATATTTATTTTTTATAAATCCTATTCCATAAGGTATTTTAGATGCTTTTGAATATCCAAGCGCCGCATCAAGCCCCGAATCTGGAACTCCGACTACTACATCTGCGTCTACGGGATGTTCTTTCGCCAATATCTCTCCCGCTTTGATTCTCGCTTCATGGACATTTTTTCCTTCTATTATCGAATCGGGACGAGCAAAATAAACATACTCGAAAACGCATGTGGTTTGTTTTTCTTTATTACAATGTTCTTTTATAGATTTTATTCCTTCTTTGCCAAAAACTAAAATCTCTCCTTTTTCTATATCTCTTATAAACTCCGCCCCAACCGAATCAAGAGAACAACTTTCTGACGCTATTACATATTCTCCTTTAGCCGTTTTTCCATAACAAAGAGGTCTAAAACCGTTTTTGTCTCTTGCCGCTATAAGTTTTTGAGGAGACATAATTATCATAGAATAAGCGCCTTTTATTCTATCCATCGCTTTACAAACCGCTTCTTCTATAGTTGTAGAATTAAGTCTTTCTTCTATGATTATATACGTTATTACTTCGGTGTCGGAGGTTGTGTGAAAAATAGAACCTTTAGCCTCGAACTCTGAACGCAATTCGTAAGAATTTGTGATGTTTCCGTTATGAGCGAGAGCCATACTTCCTTTTATATGATTTACTACTATAGGTTGAGCGTTGCTTCTTTCGTTTCCGCCCGTAGTTCCATATCTGACATGCCCGACTGCGATACTTCCTTCTCCAAGTTTTTCTATAACATTTGGAGTAAAAACATCGTTTACCAAACCCAAATCTTTATACGATTTAAAAACTCCATCATTATTAACGGCTATTCCGCATGATTCTTGTCCTCTATGTTGAAGAGAAAACAAACCAAAATATACCGTTTGAGCGATACGAGGATTTTTAGGTCCGTAAATGCCAAAAACTCCGCATTCTTCTTTTATTTCCGACATAATATCTCCAAAAGTTTAACCAAGAATTCTCTTCATCATTTCTTTATAAGCTCCCTCTACATTTCCCAAATCTCTACGAAAACGGTCTTTATCGAGTTTTTCGTTTGTGGTAGCATCCCAAAAACGGCATGTATCAGGAGAAATCTCGTCTGCAAGAACTATAGTATTATCTTTAAGTCTTCCAAATTCGAGTTTAAAATCTATAAGTTTTACATTTATAGAAATAAAAAATTTTTTCATCTCTTTGTTTATTTTGAAAGCATATTTTTTTATGGTTTCTATTTCTTCTTTAGTGGCGAGTTTTAAAGCGATTGCATGATAAGAATTAATCAAAGGGTCGCCAAGTTTGTCGTTTTTATAAGAAAATTCTATGGTAGGTTCGTCAAAAATAATTCCCTCTTCGACTCCGTAATTTTTTGAAAAAGAGCCGGCGGCGACATTTCTAATAATCACTTCGAGCGGAATTATCGAAACCTTTTTAACCAAAGTTTCTCTATTAGAAATTTCTTCGATATAATGAGTTGGAATTTTTGCATCCTCGAGCAATTTCATCATATAATTTGTAACTTTATTGTTTATTAAACCTTTTCCTTCTATGATTCCTTTTTTTATTCCGTTGAAGGCTGTGGCATCGTCTTTGTATGATACGAGTAAAATTTCGGGATTGTCGGTTTCAAATATTTTTTTTGCCTTTCCTTCGTATAACAGTTTGCCTTTTGTCATTTTATAAACTCCTTTTTTACAAACTCCTTTTTAGTTTAGGCGAAAAATTATTTTTACGAATTCTTATTTAAAAGTCTCTCGCCTATTAACGCGTCTTTTTTAAGAACATCTTCTTTGTCAGATTTTCTTTTTGCCTTAAGTTTTTTTGAAAGTTCTTTATCGTAAATTGCTAAAATCTCAATAGAAAGCAGCGCAGCGTTTACTCCTCCGTTTATCGAAACTGTGGCTACTGGAATTCCAGAAGGCATTTGAACGGTAGACAAAAGAGCGTCCATTCCGTCTAAATTTTGAGATTTGCATGGCACTCCGATTACGGGAATAGTCGTATTTGCCGCAATAGTTCCCGCAAGATGAGCCGCCATACCAGCTGCTGCTATTATTACTCCGAAATCTTTATCTTCGGCGTTTTTTGAAAATTCAATCGCCTGTTCGGGAGTTCTATGAGCCGAGTATATATGAACTTCAAACGGAACAGAAAATTCTTTTAATATTTCAATCGCTTTTTCAAGTATAGGAAAGTCGCTGTCGCTTCCCATGATTATTCCAACTTTTTTCATAAACGGTCGCTTTTAATATTATCTTTTAAGAATAATTATTATATTATATAATTTTTTTTAATCAATATGATTATGATAAAATAATCGAAAAGCCCTTTATAAAAATTATAAAAAAATTATTAAAAAATTTGATAAAAATCAATAAAAATTATTCGTCAGTCGAATTATTGTCAAATTCTGCAATGTCCAGATTTTCATCTCCCGAAACTTCGGAAGTATTTTCTAAATCTTCGTTATTAATACTTGCATCGGAATTTTCTTCCGTATCGTTTGTATTGTCAGAATCTTTTTCGAGTATAAGATTATTAACTTCTTCAGCCTTTATACTCAAATCCATTCTTCTTATTACGGTTTTCGCTGTTTCCAAATTAACCCTATTTCCAAAAGAATCGAACAAAGTTATTTCGCTATCTCCGTTTCTATATTGTTTCATTTCTAAAATATAGCCTTCAAAATCAACCGCTCTCAATGTTTTACTTCTTCCGTCATTTTCCATATCAACTATAGTCCCGTCCGGTTTGGTTTCGTTTACCACGCTTTTTCCGTCTATATAATTTTTATGCACGGAATATCCTCCGCTACTGTATATATTAACCGTTTCGGTATTCCCTGAAATATCTTTAGTTATGGTAGAAGTAGAACCGTCCGCGTTAATAGCTGTAGTTACGCTGCTAGAATCTGCGTTTACTACTTCCTTTATAGAACTCGAATCTTTATTTAAAGTCGTAGTTTCTTTTGAGCCGTCAGCCTTTATCACTCTTGTTATCAAAGTTCCGTTTGGCATTTTTATTTCGCTTGTGGTTTCATCGGATACGATATCGGTTATTATAGTTCCGTCTACTTTTTTCGTTATCACGGTAAAAGAACCGTCTTCGTTATAAGTTTTGGTTATAATACTTCCGTCATCGGCTTTAATATTATAAGAAAAAACTCCCTCTCCCGCGCTTTGCGAATTTCTCTCTTCCTCTCTGCCGTCTGGATAAACGATTTTTAAATTGCTCGTTCCATCTCTATCTACAATCGTAGTCCCTATACTTCCGTCTATATAATTCGCCACTATTTTATAACTTCCGTCTGGGTTTTCCGTTTTAACGATTAAAGAACCATCCGGTTTTTTTATCTCCGTTATAATATTATCGTTTTCGGATTTTCTATTTATAAAAGAACCGTCAGCGTATAAAATATATTCGTGTATATTTCCGCTAGCCGTTTTTAATGTTATTGATTTTGAATTGTCGGCAAAATAACTTTCTATTTTTCTGTCTCCGTTTTTATATAATGTTTCTATCTCTCTTTTTCCATGAGAATATAAAGTGTCGGAGATTTGATAATCGTTGGAATACATTTTAGTTCTTTCGATTTTTCCTCTTTCGTAAACTATTCTAACTCCGTTATCGAATAAAATTTCTTTGTTATAATCGAAATTAGGATAAATATTTTCCGTAATTATACTTCCGTCATTATTCGTATTTATTCTATAATTATTGGTGAAAGGAATAAATTTTATAGAAGTATCGTTCGTTCTTATAAGAGCTATAACTTTATCCAAAGATTCTTTTTGATAATAATCGTTTCCGACATTTGTTAAAAATATTTCGTATGATATTGCAGCGTTTGTTAAATCTCCCAAAATCAAATAAGTATGTCCCATATTAAGATAAGCGCTGTAATATAAGGCTGATGTATTATAAGAATCGAAAGAAACTATTATATTTGTAAAAACCATATTCGTTCCATCGATAGTAAAATCTGTAATCGTTAGAATATTCGTCATATAACCCATAAATTCCAAAATAAAATTCGTATTGTCGTAAAAAGAAACGGTTTTATTTGTAAAAAAATATTCGTTAGTATAAGTATTGGTAATTATTACATTTGTAAATAAAGGCAATTTTGTAAACGAATTATAAATTGAATTTTTTTCATTGCTAAAATTATTGTTTAAATTTTCATTAAAATCTTCTTCAAAATTTTCTTCCAAATTTTCGTTTAAATTTTCTTCTGAATTTTCATTGTTTTCGTTATTTTCATTTAAATTATTTTCTAAATTATTTTTAGTATCCAAAAAATCGAAATCGCCTACAAATACCGTATTTGTGACTACATTTTGCGAAACGGTGTAATCTTCTAAAATTTCTTCGTTTATATTTGCCGAATATAGAGAATATAATCTTTCTGCAGAACGATTATACCAAATCAAAGCCTCTTTATAATTTTTTAATTGATAATAAGAATTTGCTATATTATTGCAATAAGAATAAGAATCGTTAATATCGAAAGCCAATTTATAATATTCTATCGCGTTTTCATATTGTTTATCTTGAAAATAGCAAGCGCCGATATAATAATAAAGCATGTCGTTTGTCGATAGAGGTCTTCTTTTTAAATATAAAAGAAAAGCTTCGCGCGAGAGATTATATTTTTTTTGGAAGAATAATTTTTCGGCGTTAAAAAATTCTCTGTCTAAATTTTTATCTAAATTTCTGCCCGAATTTTCGCCAAAATTTTCGTTATTTTGAGCGAATGAAATTAAACCAAAAACAAAACTAAAAACAAAAAAACTAAAAACTATAATAATTTTTTTCATTGATAAAATCCTATGATAAAATCTTAATTATAAATCGTATTAAATATTTAAAACTATTAATTTTTTATATAGTCAAAATAATTATTAAAGAGGGAAAATAAAATATATTCGCTGTATCCTCTTACCTTTTTTTCTTTATTCAAAACATCGCTTAAGAATTCAAAAGTTTTAATATCTGGATTTTCAATATAATATACTCTTTCTTTATTTAGCAACTTAGGATTTTTTTTAAGAGCCCTTATTAAAGAAATTTCTTTTAATTTATTTTTTTTATCCTCTCTACTATTATAATATGAAAATAACCTTTTCGACAAATCTTCGAATATTATTTTATTATAAGTAATCGCCCTTCTGACATCCGTATCCAATTCTATATCTTTATTATTTAAATCTCCGTTAAATAAAACTATTGACGCGGCAGATTTTATATCTAAAATAGTCGCTTTTTCTTCTTTTATTTTAAATTTTTTACTTTGCATAAATTAAATATACGCCTTTATAAATATAGTTATATAATTTATCGACAATACTAATATTTTAATTAGACATTTTGATTTTGGAATTTTAACCATAAAAAAGCCCCGCTCGTAAAAATTTACGAACGAGGCATTAAATTTCTAATTTTTCGGCTTTTAAGCTTTATTTAATTCTCTCGGTTTCGTTAGGGTCTGCAACCGAATCTTTTAATCCTCTCGCCCATTGTCCCGTAATAAATAATTCTACAACAGCCAATACTATCATTATGGCGGCTATAGTAGCCAATACATAACCGTCAAAAGTAGCGGCTTTTATATTATTATAAACTACCAAACCTAAAGCTGAAAGAGTAACGGTAAACATAAACACTAAAGGAATAATAGTTTCCCAAGAGGTTCTTTTTTGTCGATTCTTTATCCAAGCGGCAACTGCTAACAAAGACAAACCTGCTAATAATTGATTTGCGCTTCCGAAAATTGGCCAAATTCTCGTATAACCATAAGCGGTAAAGAGTAAAGATATTCCAACAGTTATACCTGTAGCCAAATATGGATTTGTAAATATAGTTTTCTTAACTTTTCCATCCGCAGTAGTAAATTCGCCCAATTCTTGAAGCAAATATCTTCCGATACGAGTTGCACTATCTAAAGAAGTTAGAGCAAATGAAGCGAAAGCCAAAGTCACGAAAGTTCTTCCGAATCCCATAGGGAGTCCGAAGGAATTCATAAATGTTGCAACTCCAAGTGCAAATCTTTCTGCAGGAGCGCCAGAAGTGTTACCCGCAACCGCTGCAACGCTTAATAAGGCAACTATTGCGACTACGCCTTCTATAAGCATAGCACCATATCCTACCAATTTTGCATCTTTTTCGCTATTTAACTGTTTAGCGCTCGTTCCCGAACTTACCAAAGCATGGAAGCCCGAAATCGCTCCGCAGGCTACGGTAATAAATAGTATTGGGAATAAATAGCTTGTAGCGTTTGGATGCCAACCTAAAAACATTTGTTCTTGTAGAAGTGGAGGACGGCTAACTATCAAACCAACAACTCCGCCTATAACCATAGCATAAAGTAGGAACGAAGACAAATAATCCCTTGGTTGAAGTAATATCCAAACGGGCATCAGAGACGCGGCTATAATATAAATAGTAAGTATTACTTGCCAATGGAATTTAGTCAACATCAAGAATGGGAATCTATCCGCTAATATTACTACAAGAGCCAATAAAACTACTCCGATAACGGTAGATATCATTACATTAACTCCCTTTCTATAAACCATGAATCCGAATAGAAAAGCCAAAACGATAAACAGCATAGATGCCGTGCCGGAAGCTGCGCTTTGTCGAACATTCAAAGACATAGTTTCATCCGCAATAGCAGCGGAAACTGCTCCTTTTTCTACTGCAAAAGTCGAAGCCGTAATATCGAGGAATGCGGCTACAACCAAACAAATGGTAATGAAAGCGTAAAGGGTAAACATTATTTTACCTTTTTGTCCCACATTACTCCTTATAACTTCGCCGATTGATTTTCCTTCATGGCGTAAAGATGCTAGAAGTGAACCGTAATCATGAACTCCGCCGAAGAATATGCAACCCAAAACTATCCAAAGATAAACGGGAAGCCAACCGAACATCATAGCGATAATAGGACCTGTAATTGGACCTGCGCCAGCTATTGAAGAAAAGTGGTGTCCGAGCAATACTTTAGCGTCTGTTGGGACATAATCTCTTCCATCAGTCATGGTATGAGCGGGTGTTTTTTTGCCCGGGTCGATACCCCATTTCTTTGCCAAAAACGAACCGTAGCTTATGTAAGCAACAAAAAAAGCTATTAAGCCGATTAGTAAAAGTATGAAAGCATTCATGTTTCATCTCCTTTATGAAATTAAGATTATATAATCCACTAAAAATCGGAAAGTAGAAGTTTTAATTCTTTTTTCCTCATTTTAGGCAGATACAAATTTTTGTCTTTTACAGAGATTATAGCGTATTGAGTTTCAGACCAACCATGAAACAACAATTTATAACTTGCTCTATAAAAGAATTTTTTAACTCTTTTTTCCCATTCGGGTTTTAGCGAGTCTTCCGTTATAACTATTCCCGTTATTATACTTCTTTTATGAAATTTATTCGGGTTGGAGAGTATGGGCGTTAATCTTACAAGCATATCCTCGAATTTTTGTAAATCTTCGTCTTTGCATTCTTTAATAAAACGAACCAAAACATGCTCGAAAACCGAATAACCTTCGTAAACTGTGGAACGAGTTATAAAAGATTTGAAAAAGTTATTTTGATGAAAAGCGTATAAATCAAAATATTCGCTTTCTTTTTCTATTTGGTATTCCAAATCGAAATGTCTCATCAATTTTTCGGACATCGAATAAATATACTTTTTCACGCTTTCGTTATCAATATTAATCCTTGCCATATCTCACTCTCAATACATTATAGTATATAAATTTTTTATCGTTTGTCAAGTTTAAAATGCTTATTTATTGAAAAAAATTCTTAAATAATAAGCCATATTACTTTCATATTTTTATATTAATAATTATCGACAAAAAATGTAAATTGTCACAAGAATATTTTAGCTATATTTACATTTGTTATAAAAATATTTTTTCTTTGTTTTATTTTTTTATTTTAAATTATAAATTAAAAATTATAATTTTTTAATTCCAAAATTTAAACGTAGTGATTAAACGAAAACTAAAGAATTGACAAATAATTTATAGTTGTTATAATTGATTTGAAACTCCTCAATATTAAAGTTAAATAATGCCAACCTAGCTCAGTTGGTAGAGCAACGCATTCGTAATGCGTGGGTCGTGGGTTCGAATCCCATGGTTGGCTTATTTAATAAAAGACTTATTTAATAAATTTTATTATTTAATCGTATATAAAAATTGACAAGTATAAATTAATTCTATATACTACTACAATATGGCTATAGTTAAAAATATTTGTAAAAAAATACCTGAAAATATATTTAAAGAAAAATATTTAAAAAAATATTTAAGAATAAAAGAAAATTATAACAAAGTAAAAAACTATAAATACAAAGATAATTTTTCTTTAATTACAAAAATTGCAAATTATATTTTATTTGTTTTGAAATGCATTTTTGAATTCATATTTGAAATATTGATTATAGCCGTAATTTGCATATTGATAATGTATTTGTTAATTTCTTTATATTCAAAAAGATATATTTACGATTCTATAGAAGAAATTCCATATAACGATGTGGCTTTGGTTTTGGGAACGAGCAAATATTTGTATGACGGAAGAGTCAATATGTATTTTAAATTTAGAATGGATGCGGCTTACGAATTATATAAAAACGGAAAAATTAAATTTATTTTGGTAAGCGGAGATAATAGACATCGCTTTTATAACGAGCCTAGACAGATGCGTTTAGATTTAATAAGATTGGGAGTAGACAAAAGGCATATATTTTTAGATTTTGCGGGATTTAGAACGAGGGATTCTATTATAAGAGCGAATAAGGTTTTTAGTCTCACTAATTTTACAATCGTCTCTCAACCTTTCCATAACGAGAGAGCGATTTTTATAGCGAGGCAAAAAAATATAAATGTCGTAGCTTATAACGCTAGTAATGTTAGAAAGTTATACAGATTAAGACAATTTCCTAGAGAATTGGGAGCGAGAGTTTTAATGATTTTGGATATAATTTTTAATAAACCGCCGAAATTCTACGGAGACAATATAACGATAGAAGAAACTTTTACAGAACCCGAAACTAAAAAAAGTAATAAAATCGATAAAAATAAATTTAAAATTTTGAAAAAGGAACAAAAATGACATCTCAATTATTTACTCAATTGCTTCAATCTCTATCTCTATTGTCGGTTCTTTTATTGGTGGGAACTTTTTTAAGAGCGAAAATTAAATTATTTCAAAGTTTATATTTGCCCGCTTCGGTTATAGGAGGATTCATAGGAATGATAATCTCGCCCGAAATTTTGGGGAGATTTTCAAATTATTCGATTTCGGAAGAATGGATTAAAACCTATTCTCTACTTCCCGGGATATTGTCCGTTCCGATATTTGCAGCCATTCCTTTGGGCATGTTTTTAAATAATTCCAACTCTACCGAAAAGAAAAATATTAAATCTCTCTATCCTTCAAAAGTGCTTATTTCTTTCGGTTTGTTTCAATGCGCCGCTATGACTCAATCGGCTATAGGATATGGCACGAATATGTTTTTTAGTAAAATAAATCCTCAATTAAATTTGTATAGAACTTTCGGATATGAATTGTCGGCTGGATTTGCAGGAGGACATGGACTTGCCGCTTCTACTGGAAAACTGCTCGAAGGTTTCGGAATTCCTCAATGGGAGATTGCGCAAGGAGTAGCTTTAACTACAGCCACAGTAGGATTAATCGGAGGAATGATTTTTGGAATAATATTTATAAATATTGCAATAAGAAGAGACAAAACGAATATTATAAAAGCGATAAAAAAAAGCGATACCGATAAAAGCGCCGAAATAGGATACAATAAAGATATAGATAAACAAAACAGTTTGGGGAGAGAGACTTTTTTAAGTTCTTCGATTGAAACGATAACTTTTCATTTGGCGATTATATTAACCGTATGCGGAATAGCTTATATGGTTTTGAATTTCATAAAAAAAATCGGTATAGCGGGTTTAAATGTTCTTCCCGTATGGACTTATTCGATGATAATAATGTTCGCTTTGAATTTTATAATAAAAAAACTTAATTTAAATTGGATGATTGACGCGAAAGTGAAGGCAAAAATCATGGGAACTTTAACCGATTTTGCAATAGTTTCCGCAATAACGAGTTTACCGATAAAAGCCATAATGAATTATATCGCTCCTATAACGGTTATGTGCATATTGGGTTTTATAATAACTTATTTGCTCGTTTTCCCGCTTAGCGATTTTTTCTTTAAAAATAATTATTCTTTTGAAAGGGCTATAATATCTTGGGGAACTTTGACGGGAGTGTTAATGACGGGAATGACATTATTAAAAATATGCGACCCAGAATATAAATCGCCCGCTTTAAGCGAATTTTCTCTCGGTTTTTCATTAATGTCCGTTACGGGACTTTTAATAACGCCAATATTGAACACCGTTTTAGCCGTAGGTTCGACTTTTGATAATTTCATTACCGCTATCGTATCGGCTATATTATATTTTACTTTTGCCTTTATAGTTTTATTAATAAGTAAAAAACAAATATTTAAAAACTAATCAAAATTTTATAAACAAATCGGGCTTGACTTTTAATTATGGTTTAATATAATAGTTATATTATTAAAGTAATAACTATAATTTTAGAGATTATGGTTTTGAGGAGATTATAATGACTAAAATGATAACGATAAAAAATAAAGTAATATTAACCGCCTTTTTATTTGCCTCTATTTTTTCGGCTTCTATATACGCCGTAGAAAGAAAATATATTCCAAATTCTGCGGATGCCGTTTTCTCTTTTAATGTGGATAATTTATCTAAAAAAGCTGATGCTAATTTGCAGAAAATATTTAATTCTTTATTAGTGCAAAAATTGGCGGATAGTTTTTTGGAATCGAGAGATGACGAAAAGGTTGCAGAAACTATGACAAACAACCTCGCTCAATTATTCGATTTTTCAAAAGATTCTAAAATAATTTTTCTAAACGACTTCGGACAATTAGCCACGATTATAGATATTTTAAGTATTGAAGAAGTAGACAAATTAATGATAAAGATAGCGAGTCAAGAAGACAAATTAATTTATTTTTCAGAAGCGTTAAATTATAGATATTTAAACCTTGACGAAAACACATTAATATCTTGGAACAACGAAGTATTTACCGTATCTTTAAGAGGCTCATTTTTTGAAGATAACGACAATATAATATCATCTGCGGAAAATATATTTAAAGGAAACGGACTTGAAAACGAATATTTTATTTCTTTGGAAAACGAAACCAACGATTTTTACGCTTGGGTTAATTTGTCGTTTTTAGAAAATGAAAATTCCAATTTATACGAATTAATGTCAAAATTATCGGGAGAGCTTCCAAACAATATTAAAGATATTTATAAAGACGGAGTTTTGACGGGAAAGATTAATTTTAACGATGGTGCAGCCGATATGGTTTTCGATACTTATATCCCAAACAATAATCAAGATTTTTCTTCTCTAAAAAAAGTATTGTCGGAAAATATATTTAATTTTGTAAACGGTGAAAATAATTACGGATTTTTATCGTTTTCTTTTAACAGCTCGGCTTTGGCAAAAATATTGGGAAATTTAGATTTTAGTTCTTTGTTTAACGAAGAAATATCTTCTCAATTGGAAAAACTTGGAATAAATTATTCTCAATTCTTCGAACTTTTAGGCGGAGATATTTTTGTTTCGGCTTGGGATACTGCAGAAGGAAAAACCGCCGTATTATTTTCTGTATCGATAACGAATGAAGCGACAGTTAAAAATATATTGGATACTTTATCGGATACAAAAGAAGGCGACATATATATCATAGGCGGAGATTATTATTATATAAAAGATTCCGTTTTATATTCGGTTAATGAAGAGACCGTTATAAATTCGATAGTAAGAGGCGAAATGCCAAGCTCGAAATTGGATGAAAATAAATTGAAATTTGCAAAAGAAAATATGTTTGCGTTTTATTTTGAATTTAATTTTTCCGGTTTGGGACTATTATTAGGTTCGGATGCGTTGGAAGAGTTTGAATCTATTTATTTAATTTCTAATTATTTAGACAATAATCATGCTCAAAGCGTGGTAAAATGGGAAATAAAAGATAAAACGAAAAATTTTCTTACGGTTATAAAATCTTTATTTGAATAAATTTTGAATAAATATTGAATAATAATTTTAATTAGATTTAAATAGTGAGATTAGACGAATATCTATTTAAAAACGGTTATACAAAAAGCAGAGCGAAGGCTCAAGATATAATACTTGCGGGATGCGTTTTCGTAAACGACATTAAAGTAACTTCAAAATCTCAAAATATAAAAGATATCGATAAAATAAATATTATTCAAAGCAGAAAATATGTTTCTCGGGCTGGAGATAAATTGGAAAAAGCCTTTTTGGAATTTGATATTTTAGTTAAAGATAAAATATGTTTGGATATAGGCTCTTCTACAGGAGGATTTACCGATTGTTTGCTTCAAAACGGCGCAAAAAAAGTTTACGCTTTGGATGTTGGACATAATCAATTGGTTTATAAACTTAGAAACGACAAAAGAGTCATATCCATAGAAGATTTTAACGCCAAAAGTATAAAAAGAGAGATGTTCGAAGAGATTCCTTTAGTTGTGGTAAGCGATGTTTCTTTTATATCGATAACTAAAATAGCCCCGATTATTTATAAAGAACTTCATGATTTGGAATTTTGGATTAGCTTGATTAAACCGCAATTTGAAGCCGAAAAATCCGACATACCTAAAGGCGGAATTATAAAAGACGATGCTTTAAGAGAGAATATTATAAATAAAGCAATAAATAAAATAGAAGAGATAGGTTTTAAGGAGATTGAAAGAACTCAATCTCCCATAAAAGGAACTAAAGGCAATATAGAATATTTGGCGCATTTTATAATAAATAAATAAAATTATTTATTTAAAATTCTTTGGCTGTATATTTTGTATTCTTCGTAAAAATCGTCAATGTTTTTTACCGTTAAATTTCCGTTTTCGGCTATGGTTACCGATTTTATTTTTCCTATTTCGCTTTCAATATACGGATTATAATCTAATCCTATAATGGAACAAATATCGTTAATATTGTAAGGAAATTTTATTTTTTTAATATCCTTAAATAAAAGTTCGTTCTTTATAAGAGCATCTATGATTATAATAAATTTTCCCATAATATTGTCGGCGTTGAAAGCTTTTATTCTCAATATCGTGCTGTATATTCTCATGCTCATTATTTTTATTAAATATAATCTTATATTTTTATCGATATACATTAAATTCATAATCTCTTCTTTTTTTATCAATTGTATAATAGAATCTTGAAGAGTTATGGCGGTAGTTAAATAGGGACGATTTTTTGAAGAACCGTATCCGTTAATAATATCGTTGTCGGTGGAAACTTTCCTCGTAACGATTTTTGAATTAAAGATATTATATATTCCTACTTTTCCATATTTTATTATATATAAATAATCGCTACTTTGAAGTTCGTTATATATGCAATAACCTTCTTTATATCTGTAAACATTGTTGTTTATGGCTTTTGGTTCTTCTATCGGCGTTATTTTCGATAATAATTCTTCTACCCCTTCGTTGTTAGGATTGGATTCCTTATATTTATTGAATACTTTATAAGCAGCATCGTAAAATCCGTTATTATAATATATTGTTCCTATTTCAATAATATTGGATGTTTTCTTTTCTTCTTTAGCGTAAGGGTTGTAAACTTTATTCAAAAAATAGTAATATCTATTAAGCCATCTTTCCAAATCAAGAAGCAAGTGATTATACATTTTATTTATTATGTTTGTATCGTTTATATTTTCTATTTCTTGAACATTCATTTCGAGCAGTTCGACATCCTCTACGGCTTTTACAGTCGAATTAAATGGTTCGTTAATTACTGCATTGAAAAGCCCTATAGTATCTCCCGCTTGATATTCTACTTTATAGTTATCTGCAAAATAACTATAGTATGCCACCGTTCCAGAAACTATTATATAGAAAGTATATTTAGGTTCTTTCCCTTCCGTAAATATTACAGAATCTTTTTTGAATTTAATAATTTTCTTTGAATTACTCATGTTTTTATCCTCCCAAAAAATTGATTTAATTTTTATTAATATTATTTACTAATTAGGAATAAAACCGATAAATATAAAAATAGATAAAAAATAAAATATGTTTTAAACTATTGAAAAAATACTACGCCTTTTTTTAATATGATATTTGCATAGATTTCAAGTTCGCTTGTGGCAACTATAGCATAAACTTTTTTGCATCTATCGTAGAATTTAAATCTTTCTAGATAATCGTAGTTAATATTCTGATATTTTTCTATTATTTCTCTGTATTTTTCCCATACTGTGGGCTCTTTTCCAAAATCAGCATTTGGTTGCATTAAAATAGTAGGTTTATCTACAAAAGTATCTAATGGAAAAAATGGCATAATAGCTTTTAAAATAGCCGGTATTCCCACCCCGTCGAGCCTTACTATTTTTTTTACATCATAATCATAAGTTGGAAAATTACCATCGGCAAATAGTATTTCACTTCCATGTCCCATTTCGCATAATACTTTTAAAAGTTCTGGAGAAATTATTGGGTCTATTCCTTTTAACATAAAATTTCCTTTTAATAATATTTAATTATTAGGAGGCATTAACCCCCTAATAATTTTCATTTATTTAATTATTTTGAAATCTTTCCAAATAAAGGTCCGAAATGTTTGCAGGCTCTAAAGTCCGCTCCTTCCAAATCTTTAGTTCCGAAAGATTTCCATGCTTTTGGTCTAAATATTCTATCCTCTTCAACATTATGCATACTAACTGGAATACGCAACATAGACGATAAGGTAATTAAATCCGCTCCTATATGTCCATAAGCGGCAGCGCAATGATTTGCCCCCCAATTGTTCATAACGGAATAAACATCTTTAAATGAATCTTTACCCGTTAATATAGGCGCAAACCATGTGGTAGGCCATGTAGAATCTGTTCTCTTATTAATTATATCGAATATTTTACTGTCTATATTAACCGCATAACCTTCTGCTATTTGCAAAACCGGACCATAACCTTTAACCAAATTAAGCCTTATAATCGTCATCGGCATCTCGCCTTTTGTTAAGAAAGTAGACGAGAATCCGCCTCCTCTAAAATATTCTCTATTAGCTGGAGAAAACTCCGTAGCTCTAACGCAATTTTTAGCTTCTTCTTTGTCAATATTCCAATATTCTTTCAAAGAAGGTTTACCGTTAGTTTTTTGCTCTCCTGTCCAGTCAAGAGATGCGGCGCCAGAATTGATTAAATGTATTATACCGTTTTTGGCTTTTCCTGTTAGTTCTTTTCCCGTAACTCTTTTAACGGCTTCTGGACTCCAATAGGTTCTAACATCCGCAAATAATTGAGATTTATTTGTGAGCAAATGAGCAAAAAGCATAGAAAGTCCATTTAAAGAATCGTTTTCGGTTGCCAATACATAAGGTTCTCTTATTCCATTCCAATCAAAAGAAGAATTTAATATGGCTTCGGCAAAGTCTCCGTTAGGCATATAATCGGTCCAATGTCTTTGTCCTTGAAAACCTCCGACTATGGCGTTATGTCCTTGAGCTTCTTCTATATATCCCATTTCGGATAATTTTTTATTGCCAATCATCAAATCGCGCATTATCATAGCCATTTTTATTGAAACAGCCCATTCTTCTTCTTTTTGCTTATCGGTAACTTTTACTTTATTATTGTCTTTTCCAATTTTACATTGTTTAGCCCAATCCCATGCTTTTTCAAATTCTTCTTTATCATATATATTTAATTCTAATCTCCTTTTTATTTCACTCATATCCACAAATTCTGTTCTCATACCTAAATAGTCGAGTAAAAATTCGGCATCAACCATAGAACCCATAATACCCATAGCCACATATCCCATACTTAAATAAGATTGATTTTTCATCGTAGCAACCGCAAGCCCAGCTTTAACGAAACGAAGTATTTTTTCTTTAACATCCGCTGGAACTTTTGTATCTCCCGCATCTTGAACATCTTTTCCATATATAGAAAATACCGGCAAACCTAATTGAGTATGTCCGGCATCAGCAGCGGCTAAATATACCGCTCCAGGTCTTTCCGTTCCATTGAATCCCCATATTGCTTTTGGAATACTTGGGGTAACATCTATAGTTTCCGAACCATAACACCAGCAAGGAGTTACCGTTAAAGTTAAAGCTACTCCGTTTTCTTCGAATTTTTTCTGACTTCTTGCAGCTTCTGCAACTCCTCCGATTGTGGTATCGGATATAATGCATTCGACTTTTTCTCCGCTTGGATGCCTTAAATTGTCTTCTATCAATTTTGCGGCTATTTTAGCCATATCCATAGTGGTATCTTCAAGAGATTCTCTGACGCCATTTCTTCTTCCGTCTATAACGGGTCTTATCCCAACTTTAGGTAAATTATTTTGCATTCTAAACATTATTTATTCTCCTTTTGTTTAAATTTTTATCTATTTAATGGTTCAGAAATTGCATATTTCTCTTCAATTTCAAGACATATGCAGTAGTTATACTCATTTTGAAATTCTTTTGGAATATAAATTTCTATTACGCTATATCCTTCGCAATTAGTAAAACATTTAAATTCAACTTCTTTTTTATTTTTTAATATATATGCTTTTTTTACTCTATTTTTTATATTAGGAAGTTCTATATAAACTTTTGGTGATAATAAATGCACAAATAATTTATAATCCTTTTGAGTAAATTGCGCCCATTCCAATTCATACGGATATATATCCAATACTTTAGAACCAAATATGGCATCCTCATTTTCTTTTACATACTTGCCAACTTTATCTAAAACTTCGATACTCCCTTTAGGTATATTTCCTAAAGAATCTGGTCCTATATTTAAAAGATAATTTCCGCCTCTACTTATAACTTTTAAAAGAATCCTAATAATATCATCGGGCTTTTTCCAATTATTATCATTTTTCTTAAATCCCCAAGTATCGTTTAAGGTCGCTGGAATTTCCCAAGCTCCATCATAAGGAAATCTTGGAATAAAATTATCACTTGTTGTCATATACTCTCCTAACTGGTTGCCTATTCTACCACTAACTATGCAATTAGGTTGTATAGATTTTACTAAATCAAATAGAGATTGGCTCTGTTCCTTTGTGCTTTCCATAGGGGTATCAAACCATATCAAAGCTATATCTCCATAGTTAGTTAATATTTCTTTAAGTTGAGGTTTGACCTTATTATCTAAATAGTATTGATAGTCTTTTTTAGAATTATCTTTTCCAGATGATAATCCGTTTGGGTCATACCAATCTTGTGCTTGCGAATAATATAATCCTAATTTTATATCATTATTTTTGCATACAGTTGCCAACTGTTTTAAGATATCCTTTTTATAAGGTGTTGCTCTTACTATATTGTAATCGCTACATTTAGAATCATACATTGCAAAACCTTCATGGTGTTTGGAAGTAAACACTATGTATTTCATACCCCAATCTTTAGCTTTTTTCACGACAAAATCAGCATCCCAATTTATAGGATTAAATTGAGAAGCAAGTTTTTGATATTCTTCTACGGGAATATCAAAAGTATTCATTATCCATTCTCCAGTTCTATCAGTAGTTTTGCCTTTATATTCTCCTGCTAAAACGGAATAAAGCCCCCAATGTATAAAAAGACCAAATTTTGCATCTTTAAACCATTGTTGTTTTGTATATTTCATAATAATATTTTCTCCTTAAAAAATAATTTCATCTTTCTAACCTTTTACAGAACCCGACATCATTCCAGATTGAACTTTCTCATGGAAGAAAATGTATAAGACTATCATAGGTAAAACAGCTATTATTATACATGCAAAAATCGGTCCTAAACTAGTTTGATAACTCCCAGAAAAAGCTAACATAGACCTAGCTACGGTATATTTTGATTCATCAGTAAATAGTATCATTGCAAATATTAGTTCTCCATATCCATAAATAAAAGCTAATATGGCTTCTGTTGATATTATAGGAATAGATACCGGAAACAAAATTTTAAATAGAAGCTGAAAATCATTACACCCGTCTATTATAGCAGCTTCATCTAATTCTTTATCTATACTATTTAAGTATCCTGTAAACAAGAAAATTGCCTGCGATAAATTAAAAGCCACATATACCAATATAATAAACCAATATGTATTTTTACCTTTAAAAATAGTAGATAAACCAGAAATCGGTATTATAGTGCAATGAACTGGAATCATAACTCCTATAATAAATAAAGTGTATACAAAATTCTTTAATTTGAATTTTTTTCTTGATAATACATAGGAGGCAAGCATCCCTATAATTATTATCAATATAGTAGATGTTATGGCTATTAGTATAGAATTTAGCACGCCTCTTCCTATATTCGCAACTTTGAAAGCATCAATATAGTTTTGCCAGACCCATTTTTTTGGTAAAGAAAATAATCCTAAGTATATGCCGTCGTTGTCTTTAACCGAAGATAAAAAAGTTATCAATAATGGAAAAATTGTATTTATTCCCCATATTAAAGCAAATAGGTAAGATATTGTTTTGAAAAAATTTTTATTCATAATTTAATTTATACCTTTTTAGTATTCTTTTTTAAATATAGTTTTTGTAAGTAGCAAACTTAATATAATACCAAGAATCAAAAGTATTACTCCAATAGAGGCACTTGTCCCAAAAGATTTAAAAGTAAAAGCTTCATTGTAAAGTAGGGTGGCTGGAACTTCAGATGTTCTATTTGGTCCTCCTTTTGTCATAGCCCAAACTAAATCAAAAACCTTTAAACATCCCGTTATACATAGAATTGAAAAAATTTTAAACGATTCTTTACAAAGCGGTATAGATATGTATATAAGTTTCTTTATTCCTATACAACCGTCTATTTCTGCCGACTCGTATATAGATTTTGGTATCGATATTAGCCCCGATGCAAATATAAGCATATTATATCCTGCATAAGTCCACTCGTTTACTAAAACTATAGCCCATACATTTAATATTGGAGTAGAAAGCCATTCTTTAGCTAAAAAATTTAGTCCTAAAGCTCTTAATATGGTATTTACGGCTCCAAAAGTAGGATTTAATATATATACCCACATTAAAGCTACTGCAGTTATTGATAGCATAATAGGCATGAAAAAAGAAGTTTTCATAAGTTTTGTATATTTTAATTTAGAAGTTATCAATAATGCAAGCAAAAATGATAAAGGCATTAAAATCACAAAACCACCTATTAAAAAATATAGAGAATTAAGCAAAGCTTTATAAAAATGGTCACTTTTTAAAACTTTTATATAATTATTAAATCCTACAAAATTTAAATTAGAACCGTAAATACCTTTCCAACTGTGAAAAGATAAATAAATAGTATTAAAAATCGGATACAATATAAATATTATAAAAATTAATAAAGCTGGCGCTAAAAATAACGCTATTATAATATTTTCTTTTGTTTTTTTATTTATCATATTTCATTCTTTACTATTTATTATTTATTCTATCTACTATTTGCTTGCCGCATTGCTCGGGACTATTTCCCATCGCTAACCCTTGCAAAGAATTTCTAACAGTATCAATCATGTGGGATTCTATATCAATATTTTGAAGGTCTGTGCTTACCGCTTCATAACTTGCAAATATTTTTATTAATTCTTCAACTAAAGGATTTTGAGGGGTATTCTGAGTCGATTCAAATTTTACAGGATGAAGCATAGTTGCAACCTCATTTAAACCTTTATAATAATCTACAGATGTGATAAATTTTACAAATTCTATCGATGCTTCTATTTGTTCTTTAGATTTATTTAATTTAGAAACAAACCACATATCCGAAGCCCCGCCTTGCGCATGATTTTTATATTTTTCATTTATGTAAGGAAAAGATATGATACCCATTTTATTATAAATATCTTGTCCGAAAACTTCAGAAATATACCATGAGCCATCCCACCTCATAGCGCATCCTTCGGTAGCAAAAATGGATTTTTCCATACCGTAGTCCACATTTAAAATATCATTTCCAAAATAACCATTTTTTACCATATCGGATATTATTCTGTAAGTTTGTATCATATCTCTACTATTGTAAGATAAAGTTCTATTTGCGAGTCTTTCAGCCACATTTACACCTAAAGATTTTATTACTACATTATTATGGAAATGCCCGAATCTCCAAACATCTTTTTCACCTACTTGAAAAGGTTTTACTCCAACATCCTTCAATTTTTTGCATATTAATAGAAGTTCATCAAAGGTTTTTGGAGGAGTTATGCTATATTTTTGGAATATATCTTTATTATAATAAAGCAATATAGTATATGTTTTGAATGGAACGCCCCATATGCCATCGTATCCTTCATATTGTAGATCTTTAAACATAGTAGGGTAAAAGCTATTATACCACTCACTGTCTTCATTATAATAAGGTTTTATATCTAATAAAGCATCGGATTCTATATAGTCTAATGTTCTCGAACCTCCATATTCAATGAAAACATTCGGCGAATCATTATTAGCAAATGATACCCTAAGTTTATCCAAATAATCCGACTCTGTTGCGATATTATCCATTACTACGGTTATTCCATTATCTAATTTATTAAATTCTTCAACTTTTTTTCTATAATAAACTTCGTCAGGAACATCCGTAGCCCACCTTGAGTAAACATTAATAACAATATTTTTGTCATTTGAATTTTCACTGCAAGATAGTAAAAATATGGATAATAACATAAAAAATAATATTTTAATCTCCCGCATATTCTCTCCAATAATTTTATTCATACAATAACTGCTCTATTTTAGGGTCGTCTATATTAGTTTTATCATACCATTCCGCTCCTGTATCAACGCTGGTAACGGATTCGCCTTTTGAAGCCTTAACTGCCAAACTAACCGCTTGGTATCCTATTTGATATGGGTTTTGGGTTACAGAACCTAATATAATGCCACTTCTTATAGCATCCAATTGAGGTTTTCCAGAATCAAACCCCATAACTACCAAATTACCTCCGTCTTGCGCATCGCCAACTATTGTATTTGCAGCTCCAGCTTCCGAACTTTTATAAACCACTAAAAAACCTCTTGCCATAGCTTCATTTGAAAGATAAATACCTAAAACGCTTTTACCTCTCAAAGCGTTAACTTCATTTGCTATATCGGATTCGTTTTGAGTAGTAGGAACTATTACCTGCAAAACATACTTATTTGCCGTAGTAGGGTCGGAATCTGCCAATTGTTTAAATCTATTTACAAATCCCTCTGCCCTTCCTATTCCTGTATCAGAATTATCTAATTGAAGAACCGCTATTTTAGCTTTATTTGCGGTAGTAAATTTAGCAATTCTGCCTTTTAATTCTTCAAACATTCTATCTGCTACAACGGCAGCTGCGGCTCTATTATCGGTGGAAGCTGTAGCCAATACGGCGCCTTGAGCTTGGTCTGGGAGTATTCCGCTGTCAAAACCTATTAAAGGAATATTTTTTTCTTTAATTCTTCTAACTTGTTCAGAAAAATCGCCCGTTACAGCTGCAAAAGCTATAGCATCTGGATTTTTGTTTATCTCGCTATCAAGCAAATCTTGTTGCACTTTAGAATCAGATTCTGTTTCTGGTCCTACAAAACTAATTTTTACGCCGTTTTCTTTAGCGGCGTCTTCCGCTCCTTTTCTAACCGTTACCCAAAACTTGTGCTGAAAACCTTTCGATATAACGGCTATATAAGGTTCTTTGTTTCCGCAGCTTACAAAAATAAGGGCAGATGCTATTAATGTGGTTGTTAGTAAGAAAATCTTTCTCATTTCTTTACTCCTTGTTTAAATTTTTTATAAAAAATATAAAATATCGCTATTTTACACTTTTTTTCTCTTCGATTAATTTATTAATTTCCAATTTTAACATTTTTATATCTTCCGAATAATTTTTGGTATTATCGGACATCATATAATCTATTTTTATCCTCAAATTTTCTATATTATTTTCCAACATTTCCAATTTTTCTTTTTTAGGGTCAATTTTTTTAACTATATCCGACATTTTTATCCTGTAAACATCTATCAGAACGGCAATTATAACGACTATTCCTATGGTAAAATATTGGAAAAATTGTTCTACTCCTACTGAAGGAAGCCCTACTTTTAAAACGGACATTATATATACGCCTATTATAGTTCCGATAATCGAACCGACTCCTCCCGAAAGAGATGTTCCGCCGATTACTACCGCAGCTATTGCGTCAAATTCGTATCCTTGTCCAGCTCCGGGCGATATACTTGAATAACTTGCTGCAAAAGCCAAACCTCCCAATCCACAGAAAAATCCAGAAATGGTATAAGCTATAATTTTCCATTTTTTTGTTTTTATGCCCGAAAGTCTAGCGGCTTCTTCATTACTTCCCAAAGCAAATACATAGCGTCCAATAATAGTTTTTCTTAAAACGACTATTGATATTATTGCAAATATTAAAAGAATTATAAAGCCAGAAGGAAAATTTGATTGAGTGGCGTTAAATAAAACTCTAAACCAGCCATATTGGGGGTCTGTTATGGTAGGATAATAAATTGTTTGAGATTGTGAAACTATTCCCGAAAGACCTTTTGTAACCATAAGCATGCCTAAAGTAGCTATAAACGGAGGAATATAAAAATATGATATTAAAACCCCATTAATTATTCCGCCTAAAGTTGAAACTAATATTACTATTAAAATAACAAGCCACATAGGAGTTTGGAAATTATTTATCATAACTCCACCAACCATAGCCGAAAATAACGAAAGAGAACCTATTGATAAATCTATTCCTCCTGTTATTATTACGAAAGTTACTCCTATTGCTAAAAATCCTATAAAGTAAGAATTTCTTAATATTAAAGAAAAAGTATCAAAAGTAAAGAAATTTCTTCCAGCTATGACAAAAAATACATATAGTATAAGAAGTGCGACTATAGTTAAGAATTTTTGCAAACCGTTATTTCTCAAATATATTAAAGAACTTCTTATCCTTCTCCTAAATTTAGCTTTTAAGCAAAGGTTTCCTTCAAAAGTATTAGTTTCTTTGTTATACATAAAATTTCTCCGATTAATTTAATATTTTTTATTTAGCGCATGGTGGCATATTTCATTATGTCGTCTTGCGTTGCTCCTTTTATATCCAATTCTCCAGTCTTTTTTCCTTCGGACATAATTAAAATTCTATCGCTCATTCTTAACACTTCCACTAAATCCGAAGATATCATTATTATAGATTTACCCATAGAAACCAGCCTTTCCATAAGGCTATATATCTCGCTTCTTGCTCCTACATCTATACCTCTTGTAGGTTCGTCAAATATTAATATCTTACATTCTTTAATTAACCAATTCGCTATAACCACTTTTTGCTGATTTCCGCCCGATAAATTTTTTACAAGCTGATTTACCGAAGGAGTTTTTATATTTAACGATTTAATTTCATCTTCCACAGCTTTATTAATATTTTTTTCTTGTACCATCAAAAGATGCGAAAATTTATTATAATTTCCCATTATTATATTATCAGAAAGAGATAAACCTAAAGCCAAACCGTATCTTTTCCTATCTTCTGATAAATATCCAATTCCATTTTTTATAGCGTCTACAGGAGATTTTATATAAACTTGTTTTCCGTTTACATATATTTTACCGATCTCAAATTTATCTGCTCCAAAAATAGCTCTTGCGGTTTCCGTTCTGCCAGCTCCCATAAGTCCAGCAAATCCTAATATTTCTCCTTCTTTTAATGAAAAGCTAATATCTTTAACTATTCCCGGCACAATCAAATTTTCAACTCTTAAAACTTCTTTAGCTTCTTTTGAAACTTTACTTTCGGTTTTAGGTGTTTCATATATAACTCGTCCAACCATTAAATTAACAATTTCATCTTTATTTGTGTCTTTAGTAGTTTTAGTGTCTATATATTCTCCGTCTCTAATAACGGTTATTCTATCCGATATAATAAATAATTCTTCCAAACGATGCGATATATAAACTATTGATACTCCTGCTAATTGCAAATCTTTAATTATTCTAAATAATTCTTTTGTTTCCGCATCGGTTAAAGCCGCCGTAGGTTCATCTAATATTAAAATTTTAGAATTATGAATCAAAGATTTTGCTATCTCTACAAGTTGTTGTTTTCCTACAGTTAAAGAACCTATTTTATCGGTAGGGTTTATATCCACATTCATACCTTTAAATATAGATTTTGCTCTTTTAATCATTAAATTATCATCTATTAAGCCGATAGAATTAAGAGGTTCATGTCCTATAAATATATTTTGAGCAACAGTTAAATGATTCATCAAATTTAATTCTTGATGCACTATCGATATTCCCTGTTCTTCGGCTTCTTTCGGGTTATTTACTTCAAGTTGTTTTCCAAAATATTCTATAGTTCCCGCGTCTTTTTTATATATTCCCGATAAAATTTTCATAAGAGTAGATTTACCCGCTCCATTTTCTCCTATTAAGGCTAATATTTCGCCTTGTCTTAGAGAAAAATTAAAGTTTTTAAGGGCATAAACTCCTTTGAATCTTTTTTCTATACCTGTCATTTTCAAAATTATTTTATCGTTCATTTTATAGTCCTATTATAGTTCATAAAATAATTAATTTTTCTTTTATTTTTATATAACTATAGTATAGTCAAAAAATTTTTATTTGTCAATACTTTTTTATTATTTTTTTAAAAAAAAATATATATTCAATCAATATATAGTTATTTTTTTTTTTTTTTTACAAAAAATAAAAAATTTTTTATAATTTTCTTGAATATTAATAAAAAATATATTATACTATAATATTAGAACTAATAAAAAATAATTTTAAGGAAATTTTATGTCTGAACAATTTTATTCAATCGCATGTGATTTTGGCTCTTCTGGCGGAAAGATATTTTTATCAAAATTTAAAAATAATAATATGACATTAGAAGAAATATATAGATTTTCATTAAATCCTATAAAAATTAATAATTATTATTATACAGATACCATATTTATGTATTCAGAATTGCTTAAAGGCATTAAAAAAGTAATTGAAATGGGAATACAACCAAATTCATTAGGTATAAATTCTTGGGGAGTAGATTATGGATATATAGATAAAAATGGAGAGTTAATTACAAACCCTATAAATTATAGAGATACAAGAACTATAAATACGATTAAAAAACTCGAAAAAATAGGCTTGGGAGCAAAAGAACTTTATAAAATAACGGGTATATCTTGTATGCCTTTTAATACTATAATGCAAATTTATGAAGATTTAGAAGAAAGAAACGATATAATAAAAAATGCCAAAACTCTATTATTTACGCCTGATTTATTTGCTTATTTTTTAACGGGAAATATATCCTCCGAATATACGATTGCATCAACTTCTCAACTTATGGATATAAATAAAAAAGGATGGTCTGAAGAGATTTTTGAAAAGATAAATTTTGATATAAAAAAAATGCCAAATTTTATTAATACGGGAGATAAAAAAGGAATATTGAAAAAAGAAATAGCAGACTATTTAAATTGTAAACCTTTCGATATAATAGCGGTAGCTTCGCATGACACGGCTTCGGCAGTTTTATCCGCCCCTATTAAAAACGATAATTCGGCATATTTATCCTGCGGTTCATGGTCTTTACTTGGAGTAGAACTCAAAGAACCTATATTAACGGACGAGGCTTTTAATAACGGTTTTACAAATGAAATGGGATATAATAATACTATAAGATTTTTAGAAAATATAAATGGACTTTGGATAATTCAGCTTCTTCAGAAAAAATATAATATATCATTTAACGAAATGGAAACATTGGCTAAAAATAACATAAATACAAAATATAGAATAGATATTAACGATAACAGATTTTATAATCCTACCGATATAGAAGATGAAATAATAAATTATTATAAAGAAACAAATCAAAATTTTATTGAAAAAAAAGATAGAGGAATTATAATATCTTCGGTTTATAATTCTTTGTCGGATAGTTATGCAAAATATATAGAAAGTCTTAAAAGTATTTTAAATAAAGGTATAAATACTTTGCATATAGTTGGAGGGGGAAGCAGAGATAAACTAATATGTAAACTCACTAAAGAAAAAACTAATATAAAGGTTATTGTAGGACCTATAGAATGCACAGCTATAGGAAATATATTGGCTCAATTTAAATCTTTAGGTTTATTGGAAAATACTAATGAAATGCGAGAATTGGTAATAAGAAGTTTTGATATAGAAGAAGTATAATTTTATTTTTAGTTTATAATATATAAAGTTTATAAAAAAGGATGAAAAATGGTAAAAAAAACAATTAAAAAAACTAATTCTAATACTAATAACAGAAAAGATTTGGCTAAACAGATAATAGAAACTTGTTTAAAAATGAAAGAAGATGGGGTAAATCAGGGAACGGCTGGAAATATAAGTATAAGATATAAAGATGGAATGCTTATAACTCCTTCGGGAATGCCTTATGAGATTATGACGCCAAGCGACATAGTTTTTGTAAACTCAAAAGGTGAAGCCGAAAAAGATAAAATTCCTTCAAGCGAATGGAGATTTCATTTGTCAATCCTTAAAGATAATCCAAATTTTAACGCGGTAATTCATAATCATGCCGTTTATTCTTCGATGGTTTCGATACTTAATATAGACTATATTCCTGCAATACATTATATGGTAGGAGTTGCCGGAGGAAGCAAAATTCCTTGCGCCAAATACGCCACTTACGGAACGCAAGAATTATGCGACAATATTTCTTCGGCTATGAAAGGATATAAAGCTTGCATATTGAATAATCATGGTTTAATTGCGGCAGATGAAACTCTACAAAAAGCTTACCATGTTATGATGGAAGTTGAAAATTTGGCAAGATTATATATCGGCGTAAAAACTATAGGCAATTTTTCGATTTTATCCGACGACGAAATGGAAATAGTTTTAGAAAAATTTAAAAATTATGGTTTAAATGTAAAACATAAAAGAAAAAAATAAAGTAAATCAAATAAAAAATAAACTAATAAAGGAGAATTAAATGGCTAGATTTATTTTAAACGAAACAAGTTATTTTGGAGTAGGAATAAGAAGCGAACTTGCTAACGAAATTAAATCGAGAGGTTTTAAAAAAGCGCTTTTAGTTAGCGATAAAGTTTTGGATTCTTGCGGAGTATTAAAAAAAGTAAAAGATGTATTAGATAAAGGCAATATATCTTATGAAACATTTTTGGATATTAAACAAAATCCTACGATAAAAAGCTGTAAAGATGGACTTGAGGCTTTTAATAAGGCTGGCGCCGATTTTTTAATAGCAGTCGGCGGAGGTTCCGTAATAGATGTTGCAAAGGCTATAGGAATAACGAAAAATAATCCAGAATTTGAGGATGTTAAATCTCTTGAAGGAGTGGCTCCTACTAAAAATAAAAGCGTCCCTATAATAGCTTTACCTACCACATGTGGAACGGCAGCGGAAGTTACTATTAATTATGTTATAATAGATGAAAATGAGAATAGAAAAATGGTTTGTGTAGACCCTAAAGATATACCTATAATAGCTTTGGTAGACGCTGAACTTATGGCTTCGATGCCTAATAGTCTTGTGGCTGCAACAGGAATGGATGCCCTTACTCATGCTATAGAAGGATATATTACGAAAGGAGCGCATACTGTATCAGATATGTTTGAATATAAAGCGATGCAGCTTATATCAAAACATTTAAGAGGAGCCGTAAAAGATAAAAATATGACGGATATGGATGGAATGAGTATAGCGCAATATGTGGCTGGGATGGGATTTAGTAATGTTGGACTTGGAATAGTTCATTCTATGGCACATCCTCTCGGAGCGATATTCGATATTCCGCATGGGGTTGCAAATGCCGTTCTTTTACCAATAGTTATGGAATTCAATATGCCCGTTTGTATTGACAAATATATGGATATAGCCGTTGCAATGGGCGAAAAAATAGACGGACTTAGTAAAGAAGAAGCGGCTAAACTTGCAGTTGAAGCGGTTAAAAAACTATCTAAAGATGTTAATATCCCGGCTAATTTAAGAGAATTAAAAATAAAAGAAGAAGATTTGCCAAGATTAGCTAAAGATGCGTTAGCTGATGTATGCACTGGAGGTAATCCAAGAGATGTAACTTTAGAAGATATTTTGACTTTATATAAAAAGGCTTATTAATATTTTGTAGATATTAGAAAATAGTCATGTATTTTTGCATGACTATTTTTATTATACATTTAATAATAAATCATATTAAAAATTAGACATTATTTTTTCATATTTTAATTTATCTTTATACATTTCTAAATATATCTTATATTTCGCTTCATAATATCTTCTATTAGTTTTATCCGGTTTTATTAGTTTTGCTTTTTTATTCATTTTAGATAACGCTTCTTTATAGTTTTTATATTCTCCGGATGCAATAGAGGCTAATATTGCACTTCCGAATACCACAGACTCTTCATGTCCCGGTATATAAATGTTATATTGGCATATATCGGCAAGTTCTTTCATAAACAATTCATTTTTTCCTGCACCTCCGCAAACTATTATAGAATTTATTTTATATCCGTTTTTTATTGCCGTATCTATAATATTTTTTGTTCCAAAACATATACCGTCTATAGTAGCCCAATATATTTTTGCCATAGAAACTATATCATCTGACATATTTAATCCTATTTCCATACCTCTTTCTTTTGAATTTGCTATAGGCGACCTATTGCCATAATGATAATCTAAAATATGAATATCTTTTATAGAATATGGATTTTTTTTCTTTAGTTTATCTACTTCGGTATTTAATATTTTATATATATTTTTATTATTTTTCATACTTTTTATTAATTTATTATAATACGGATGTTTTTTTATATTATAATCTATTAAACTTCCAAAAGCGCTCTGTCCTCCCTCATTTAACCACATATTTGGAATCATAGCATTATAATAAGGTCCCCATACTCCCGAAACGAATATAGGTTTTTTACTATTCATCATATGACATGCAGAAGTTCCCGCAACTATTACTATTGAGTTATTAACTTTATCGATTAAAGAACCGAGTCCGCCAGAATGAGCGTCTATCATACCGACTGCAACTTTAGTATTTATTGAAAGCCCCATTTCTTTACTACTATTTTTAGTTAAATATCCTGCAAATGTTCCGGGTTCTTTTACTATATTTCCTATTTTGTTTTTATCTATTAAATCCTCTAAACCTAAACTTTTAAAGAAATTTCTATCCCATTTATTTTTATGGGCTAAATATGTCCATTTGCATGCCAATGTGCATGAACTTCTAATATCGCTTCCGCATGCTTTATATTGCAAAAAGTCCGTTAAATCGAAAAATTGATTAATCCTATTATAACTCTTTGGAAGATTTCTTTTTAACCATAATATTTTTGGAATTTCCATTTCAAGGCTCATTTTTCCTCCGACATATTTTAGTACATCGTATTTCTTTAAATTGATTTCATCGGCTTCTTTTTTAGCCCTGTGGTCCATCCACATTATTATATTCCAATAATCTTCTCCTTCTTTATTGACGCTTACTGGACCATCGTTTTTACCTATAGCGACAAGCGAGCAAGTCGCATCAAAACCTATAGCTATAATATCATTTTTATTTACATTAGATATTTTCAATACCTTTTTTACGGATTTACAAACGCTATTCCATATATCGATAGATGATTGTTCTACAAAATTTTCTTCAATGTTTTTTATTTTTATATTTGTAGAGGCAAAACCTTTTTCATCACCATTTAAAGAAAAAATACCCGCTCTGGCGCTTCCAGAACCTACATCTATACCTATAACATATTTCATAATATAAATTTTCTCCAATATATTTATTATTATTTATTTTCGCTGCCTCTTAAATAAAACCTTGCAGAATAATTATATATTTGTTTAAGAGAAGTTGGCGATTTTTGCTCTAATAATACTTTAGCCGTATTAGCGCCTATATCAAAAGCAGGAAATACTACTTCCGATATTTGTGTGCCTTCGACTTCCATTTTAGTTAGTTTATCAAAAACTATTAAGGATATATCTTTTGGTATTGATAGATTGGATTCGTTTATAGCTTTCAATATTCCTATGGCTAAAATTTGATTTGCCGCAAGTATAGAATCAAAAACTACTTTATCTTTTAAAAGCTTTTTAACTATACTATATCCGCTATAAATATCGTTAAAATTTCCATAGTAAACTCTATTGATATTATCTTCTAAAAAATGATTTTTTATACTTGCAAGAAAACCGTCCCTTCTTTCTTGAGCGTTGCTTAAATCTGGACTTCCCGTTATTATAATGGGATTCTTACTTCCACCTTCTATTAATAAATCTGTAGCCTGTTTAGCGGCGCTAAAATTATCCGATAAACCTTTTATATATATCGAATCAAAATTTAAATCTCTGTCAACAAGTGCTATAATGTTAGAACTATTATTTTCATAAGGCAAACTATCTCTTTTTTCCGATGCGGGAATCCATATAACTCCTATACCATTATCATTTTTTATCCTTGAAAAAATCTTTATTTCTTCTTCTAACGACTCGTTGCTTAAATATATTTCAAAAGGAATGTCTTTACTTTGCACCGTATGTATTACCCCATTAAATAAGTCCAAATAGAAACTATTATTTAAATTTGGTATTATAAGCATTATTTTTTTTATATAGTTAAGGTTTATATATTTTTCTACTCCATTAGATTCTAAAGCGGCGGCGACTTTTAATCTTGTTGATTCTTTTACAGCATTTGGATTTTTTAGCATTCGAGATATTGTTGCAATAGATATTCCGCTCATTTCAGAAATTTCTCTTATTTTCATTTCTTTTCCTTAAACCAATTAACTAGCATAAATCTTTTTACATTATAGAATATATATAAAAAAAATCAATAATTAATTTGTTTTTATAACTACATACATTAAATTTATATTATATATATTATTTCTAACTATAAAAAAGAAAAAAATTATAAATTTTTAAAATAAATTTAAAAATTTATTAAACTTATTTTTTTTTTTTTTTTTTGAAAAAATTAATAAAAATACTTGACAAATTGAAAAAATATCATATACTTATATAATATAAACAATTTAATTAAAGGAGTTTCTTATGAGACTAACTAATTTAAAAATTTTTGTATCAAGTGTATTTATAGCTATTCTATTATTTGGCTGTAATAACAGTAGTAGCGATAATAGTATAACTATAAAATGGGGCGAAACTTTAGCAGAATCTCATCCTTCTGCTCAAATGGCTATTAGAGCGGGAAAGGAGATAACAGAAAGAACAGAAGGCAGAGTAAAAGTCGAAGTTTATACGGGAGGGCAATTAGGAGCTTCTAAAGAAATGGTAGAAGCTATGCAAATCAATGCTCAAGAAATGCTAACCGAAGGCGTAGCTCAATTTCAAATGTTGCCTTCTTTAGAGATTTTGGAAGCTCCATATATTTGGAAAAGTCCAGAAACTTTTGATAAAGTAGTTAATAGCGATATTATAGAAGAGTTTAATCAGAAACTAATAGAAAGTGGGAATATTCGCATATTAGGAACGACTTATTACGGTTATAGACACTTAACTACTACGGATAAAGCCGTTTATTCTATTAAAGATGTTCAAAATTTAAAAATTCGAGTTCCAGAAGTCCAAATGTATATAGCTATGGCTGAAGCTTGGGGTTCAAAACCAACTCCTATGAATTTCAATGAATTATATTTAGCTTTGAAACAAAATGTAGTTAATGGACAGGAAAATCCTTTACCTACGATTAATTCTGGGAAATTCTATGAAGTGCAAAAATATTTAATTTTAACGGGGCATATAATAACCGCAAGAATAGTTACGATTAATGAAACCGTATGGCAAAAAATATCCGAACAAGATAAACAAATTATACTCGATGTTATTAAGAAAAATATAGATATTCATAATAATGAAATCAAATCTCTTGAAAATTCATTAATAAGCGAATTTGAAAAAGCTGGAGTGACAGTAATAACTCCAAATGTGGAAGAATTTAGAGATGTAGTATTAAGTTCTGTTCCAGCAAAATTAGAAAACAGATGGGGAAAGGGCTTATTTGAAAGAATATTGAAAGCTCAAGATTAAATTTTAAATTTTGGAGTTAAAAAAATGAAAATATTAGAAAAGATAATAGACATTATTTGTGTTATTATGATGTTCACATTATTTATCGTTATTCTTTTACAAATACTTTTTAGATATTTCTTCAATATGCCCTTAAAATGGACTGAAGAATTAGCAAGATATGTTTTTGTATGGGTTTCAATGATAGGTTGGACATACGGAAGTAGATACGATACGCATATTCAAGTAAATATATTTAGTAATTTATTTCCTGAAAAAATAAAAAGTTTTGTATTTTTATTCATTCAATTATTAAGTATTATTTTTTCCTTAGCGTTAGGGTATTACTCTATAGGTTTAATAAAACAAGGTTATGTTTTTAAGGCTACGACATTACCAATAAATTTTTCATTAATTTATTCTGTAATACCGTTTGTATGCTTAATATTGATTATATATGCCGTTTTGAAAATATATAACTTCATAAAATATCATAAAATATCATGAAAAGTTGGAGGCAATTAATTATGACTATGTATATTGTTTTAATACTGTGGCTTATTTTAATATTTATCGGATGCCCTTTATATTTATCTTTAGGCGCCGTATCTTTGTTATACGCTGTTTTAAGCGGTTCAAATTTGATAGTAATTCCGCAAAAGATATCTATGGCGGCTAATTCTTTTCCTCTTCTTGCGGCTCCTTTCTTCATTTTAATGGGAAATATAATGAATTTCTCTGGGGTTACAAATAGAATATTTAAATTTGCGGATGTTTTAGTTGGCTGGATGAGAGGCGGACTCGGACATGCAAATATAATTGCAAGCGTGATATTTGCAGGGATGAGTGGAGCAGCCGTTGCAGATGCTGGAGGTTTGGGGACTATAGAAATAGAAGCTATGAGAAAAGCGGGATATGACGATGATTTTTCATGCGCTATTACTGCAGCTTCAGCGACTATAGGACCGATAATTCCTCCCTCTCTACCGATGATTATATATGGGGCGCAATCCGAAACTTCTATAGGTAAGCTTTTTATAGCGGGAGTTATTCCGGGTATTTTAATGGCTATTGCTTTAGGTATAATGGTTGAAGCAAAAGCAAGAAAAAACAATTATCCTTATCAAAAATGGCAAGGTTTTAAAGTTTTATTTAAAGCTTTTATAGAAGCATTCTGGGCTTTAATGGCGCCTGTAATATTACTATTAGGCATAATGTTGGGTATATTTACTCCAACAGAAGCTGCCACCGTTTCGGCATTTTACGCTTTAATTTTAGGTTTATTCGTTTATAAAGAGTTTAAATTAAAAGAATTGCCTAAATTAATGTTGATGGCTGTAAGCACAAATGGTGTCGTATTGGCATTGGTAATGACGGCTATGGCATTCGGTTATTCTCTAACTATAGCTCAAATTCCGCAAATGGCGGGCAGTTCACTATTAGTTTTAACCTCCAACCCTTATATAATACTGCTTCTAATAAATATTTTCTTGCTTTTTATAGGTTTATTTATGGAAGCAACCGCCGCAATGTTGATATTAATTCCAATATTTATGCCCGTAGTTAATCAAATGGGTATAGACCCCGTCCAGTTTGGCGTAATAATGGTTTTAAATTTAATGATAGGAACTATAACTCCTCCAGTGGGGGTAGTTTTATCGGTAACGGGGAATGTAGCTAATGTTTCATTTGATAGGGTGGCAAAAGCTACGGCTCCGTTTTTAATACCTTTAATTATAGTATTATTATTGGTTACTTATGTTCCACATATTACTTTATTTTTACCAAATTTATTTAATTAATAAAAAATTAAGGAGAAATAAAAAATGAAAAGACTATTAAATTTATTTATTGCCTTGACTTTAATTTGCTGCATTTTTTCATGTGAACAAAAAGAGCAAGAATTTCCAAGTAAAAATGTAACCGTTATCATTCCAAATGCTCCGGGCGGAGGAACAGATAGAAGCGTTAGAGGCTTATTAGAAGTAGCTAAAAAATATAGTAAAGCTAATTTTATAGCCGAAAATAGACCGGGTGCGGCTACTGCAATAGGAACTTCTGCAATAGCAAATGCAAATTCGGATGGTTATACTATCGGCGCTATTACGGTAGAATCGGTTATATTGCCACATGTGGGACAAATGCCGGTAGATTATACCGCCTTCAGACCTTTAGTTTTCACTATTGGAGAACCAAGCGTTTTAACGATTAAATCGGGCGATAAAAGATTTTCAAATTTAAAAGAGTTTATAGAATATGCAAAATTCAACCCCGGAAAATTGAAAGTCGGAACAGCTGGGGTAAATTCTATTTGGTATATAGGCGCATTATTGCTAAAAGAAAGTTTAGGTATTGATTTTACAATAATTCCTTATGAATCGGGAAGTTCAGATACAGTTGCCGCATTAGTAGGGGGACATATAGACGCAACCACAGTGGGTCCTGGAAATGTGAAAAATCAAGTCGATGCTAATGTATTAAAGAGCTTAGCTATATTAACGGAAGAACGTTCTCCTTTATTTCCCGATTTACCTACTATAGTGGAAGAAGCGGATATAGAACCTTTTACCATAAGGGCATGGGCTTTGATGGTTTGTCCAGCAAAAGTGTCGGATGAAATATATAATTATTGGAACGATGTATTTACCAAAGCCTCGCAAGATGAAGAATTCAAAAACTTTTTGAATATACAAGGATTAATAATGCCGGTAGGTATGGAAAATGCATCCGATGTTTTAAAATCTGACAATGAATTATATAAAAAAGTTATAGAATCTATTCGATAATAATTTAATTAATATTGCTCCCATATAATTTAAATTATATGGGAGAATATAAAATAAAAAGGATATTATTTTGAAAAAGTTAACAATATTTTTAGGAACGATTTTTTTATTAGTAGCTATTTTAGGGATATATCTTTCATTAAAATTACCTAATTTTAATAATACGGTAATGTTTTCTATGAAGCCTTCGTTTTATCCAATGATAATTTTTTCATTACTATTTTTATCTTGCGCATTTTTAATAATAAAAACTTTATTGATAAATAAAGTTAAAGAAACTAAATTGCATTTAATCAATAAAGATATGTGGGCTATATTCGGACTTTATTTTTTATATATATTAATGCTTCCATTTTTGCAGTTTATAATTTCAACTATAATATTTTTTATGTTATCAACTTTTTATTTAATGAAAGATAGAACAAAATATAGTTCTATGATTTTATCAATAGTAAATATTATATGCACAGCGGCGCTTTATTTTTTGTTTGTTAAATTATTTAATGTGCCTTTATAAAAACATTAAATTATCTTAAAAAAGAGAGGTAAAACAATGGAAATATTAAATTCTTTATTAAATGTCATACAACCTTTGCCTTTGTTTGCTATATTTATAGGAACTTTGGTTGGAATTATTATAGGAGCTTTGCCCGGTTTAAGTTCAACTATGGGAGTGGCTTTGCTTTTTCCAATAGCTTTTAAAATATCTGGAATATCGGGAATATTAATGCTTTTGGGTATTTATATCGGTTCTGTTTACGGAGGCTCTATATCTGCCATATTTTTAAACACCCCGGGAACTCCAGCATCGGCTTGTACGGTTTTTGAAGGTTATCCTATGACTAAAAGAGGCGAGGGAGGAAAAGCGTTATTTATATCAACTTTCGCATCTTTTACTGGCGGTATTATTAGTTGCATTATGTTGATATGGGCATCTCCATTTTTAGCAAAATTTGCTTTAAAATTTGGAGCATCCGAATATTTTACATTAGGGCTTTTTGGTTTAAGTATCATATCGGGTATTTCAGGCAAATCTTTACTACTTGGATTTATTTCATGCCTATTAGGTTTAATTATCTCTATTATAGGTTTAGACCCTTTTACAGGATATTTACGCTTTACTTTCGGGTCTATGTATTTAGCGGGGGGCATATCGTTTATTCCTGTTTTAATTGGAGTATTGGCTTGCGCTCCTATATTTGTTGCCCTACAAGAAAACGATGTTCCTAATATTGTAAGTAGTGCAAAAATAAAAGATATATTGCCAAAAAGAAATGAAATAAAAAAGATTGCCATACCTATGGTTCGTTCCGGGATTTTAGGAACTATAATAGGCGCTATACCCGGAGCCGGAGGCGATATAGCAGCATTTGTATCGTATAATGAAACGAAAAGATTTTCCAAAACTCCCGAAAAATTTGGAACGGGATGTATAGAAGGAATAGCCGCTCCAGAAGCGGGAAATAATGCCGTTACAGGAGGAGCTATGATTCCTTTACTATCTCTTGGGATACCTGGAGATTCCGTTACGGCAATTTTAATAGGCGCTTTTATGAGTAAAGGATTACAACCCGGTCCTTTATTATTTAAGGATAATTTGCCGCAAGTATATATAATATTTATAGGTTTATTTATAGCCAATATATTTATGCTCATATTAGGTATTATTGGGATAAGATTTTCCGTGCAGGTTACAAAAGTGCCCAGATATATATTAACTCCATTAATATTGGTGCTATGCGTTTTAGGTTCATTTGCAATTAATAATAATGTTGTAGATTTGATAGTTTTGCTTGTAAGTTCCATAATAGGATATTTTATGATAAAAGCAAAATTTCCAATGTCTCCTATGATTTTAGGTATAATATTAGGTCCAATGGTTGAAAATAATTTAAGAAGGTCTTTGATTATGTCTAATGGAAATGCTCTTATATTTTTCTTGCGACCTATAAGTTTAACATTGATATTACTATCGGTTATTACTCTTATTTTACCTATTGCGCTCGATAAAATAAAAAAGAATAAAAATAAAGATATGAAACAAAATTAAAAAATAATGGTAGAGGATTCTTATGAATGCTAAAATATATCCTACGATGATAACTCCTTTTAATCAAGATAGGAGTATAGATTATAACGGTGTAGCCAAAATTATAGAATGGTATATTGATAATGGATGCGATGGACTATTTGCAATATGTCAATCGAGCGAGATGTTTTATATGTCTCTTTCCGAAAGAGTTGAGCTTGCTAAATTTATAGTTGATAATGCGAATAATAGATTAGAAGTTGTCGCTTCTGGGCATATAAGCTCTTCATTAGATGCTCAAATAGAGGAAATGAAAGCCATAGCTAAAACAAATGTTAAAGCTATAGTTTTTGTAAGTAATCGTTTTGCAGATTCTTATGATAACGACAATATATGGTTAAACAATATGAAGAGAATTGTAGATAGTATAGATTCTAATGTCGAGTTTGGAATTTACGAATGCCCTTATCCTTATAAAAGAGTATTAAGCGATAGAATAATAGAAGAATTAGTAAAGATGGAAAAATTTACTTTTATTAAAGATACATGCTGCGACTTGGAAATAATAAAAAGAAGGGCGAATATATGTAAAGGAAGTAACCTTAAATTATATAACGCTAATGCAAGCTCATTATTATATTCTTTACAACTTGGTTATTACGGTTATAGCGGAGTTATGGCTAATTTTTATCCCGACTTATATGTTAAATTATTAAATTCAGATTTTAATTCTAAAGAAGCTAAAATTATAGAAAATTTTTTGCTAATTACTTCGTATATAGAAAAGCAAAATTATCCTAAAAATGCAAAGTATTATATGAACAATGTAGAAGATATAAATATAAACTCTTATACAAGAATATTGAGCAATCCTTTAAATGATTTGGAAAAACTTGAGATAAAAAGTTTAAAAGATTTAAAAAATGATTTGATATCAATATTGGAATACATTTAATAAATTTTTTATTATTTTAAATTTAATATTTTAAAATTTAAAATCCCTTATTTACAAATCATAATATTGCCGTCATATTTAACCGCTTTAACTTTAACTATGTCTTTTTTATTTATATTTCTTTCGCTTTTAAATTTTACTTTAATATATTCTCCGCTCGTTCCAATATAATAATTATTTTCCAAAACTTTTTCAACGATTATATTTAACTCTCCGTTTAAAGCGTTTTTATAAAAATTATCTTTCATTTTATTGTTCAATTCGTTTAATAATTTCGCTCTCTTCAATTTCGTTCTATATCCGATTTGATTATCCATTTTGGCAGAAGGAGTATTTTCTCTGTTGGAATATCTAAATATATGCATCTTTATAAATTTTGATTTTTCGCATAAATCGTAAGTGTCTTTAAAATCGTTATTATCTTCGCTTGGAAAACCCACCATAACATCTGCGCTTATTCCCATATTAGAATTCGTTTTATACAATTTTTCTATTATATTTAAATAATATTCTCTCGTATATCTTCTATTCATTAATTTTAAAATTTTATCGCTTCCAGATTGCAAAGGAATATGCGCATGCGGACATATAACATCCGAATTTTTAAATAAACTTATAAGTTCGTCGTCAAAATAAATCGGCTCTACTGAAGACATTCTTATTCTTATTCCAAGTTTTGAAGAATATTCGAGTATATTTTTTACTATTCGATTAAAATTTATTTCGTTATTGTAATTATAAGAACCCAAATTCAATCCCGTTAAAACTATTTCTTTATAACCGTATTCGTGAGCTATTTTTAACGCTTCGTATATTTTTTTAGGCTCTACGCTTTTATGACGCCCTCTCACTCTCGCCACTATACAATAAGAACAAAAAACTTCGCATCCATCCTGAATTTTCAAATACGCCCTGCTCTGTTCTTGCGGAAAAAATATCGGACTTTTAAATTCTTTGTTATAATCTTTTGCCAAAGAGTTAAATATTATTTGCGAGGCTTCCTCTTTTTTATCGTTTGGTATTATAGTTATATTTTTTTTTGCAAATAAATTTTCGTCGCTGTCTTTTTTATAATTTTCTTTTCTTGAAACATAACAACCTATTAGGAAAATTTTTTTTTGAGAAAAACAGTCGATTTTACTTAAATAATTTATAAGTTTTTTATCGCTGTCGTTTGTAACTGTGCAAGTATTTATCGCTATCGCATCGGCGCTATCAAGCTCGGTTATATTTGCTCCCATATTTTTAAGTTCGTATGAGATTTTTTCGCTTTCGTATTGATTTAGTCTGCATCCAAAAGTATGTATATGTATATTCATTTTTTATCTTTAATATTTTTTTAATTATTGTTGTTTATTTTTTAATATATTTTTTATTATAAATCATTTTCAATAATTATTAAATAATTAACGCAAATTCTTTGTATAATCGTTTCCATTATTTTTTTCTATTTTATCTTTATACAATTTCTTTATCGGTTTAAAAAATATATCCGTAATCCAACCTTCGTCTATTGGGAATACTCTTCTTCTAGAAATAAATAAAATGCATTTTCCAATCCATAAAACTTTTTCGCTTATGTCGCAAACATCGTTTGAATATTGAGCGTCATCTCCATCTCCTATTTTCACTTTCCATCCTCCCGACTTTCTAGCAATTTCGGTTTTCGTTGCAATTCCCGTAGTATGCGTTCTATTTGGAACCCTCCAGACGCTTATAAATTTTTTTTGATTTTTCATCATTTTAAACCATCTAAAAATCCAGGAAACGAATTGAACGGGAAATCTTTTCATCATGAATCTTGGACAATGCCTTATAAAATAAACATAACTTTTGGAATATTTTTCGGGCAGAATATCGTAAAACGCTTCAAGCACGGCGTAAGTTTTGCATAAAGTAGTGTCGATTTTGCCATCTATAATCGGTTTAACCATATTTTCAATAAAATTCTCGGATATCGCAGTGTCGGCATCGAAGAATATTATAACTTTCCCTAAAGCTTCTTTAAGTCCCGTATTTCTCATATATTGAACATCGGATTTGTTATCTTTATGATTGATTTTTGCCCCACCTTGCATAAATTTATCGGAGCGTTTTTCAATATTCAAAGTATCTTCTGTATAAGAATCGTCTATAACTATAGTTTCAATTTTCAAATCGGTTTTTTGATTTTTAATCGATTCGAGTAAAATTGGCAAATATTTTTCTTCGTTAAAAGTAGTTATACAAAGAGTGACATCATAATCGATATAATCCATTAAAATTTCTCCAAATTAATTATTTTTTATAACTCGAAACAATGCATTCAAAAATAAATTTACTAATTTTGGCATTATAGCATATTTTTTTATTTTTAACACTTTTAAACACTTGCAGAATTTTAGAATTATGTTAATATAATTATGTTTATTAAAATTACTATAATAGACGATAATAATTGTATATAATTTATTTCATCTTTTCTAATTATTAATTATATGGAGAGATAGAAAAAGGGAGTAAGCAATGGATTCCAAATATCGAATAGAATTGGCGGATAATTCAAAAGGGAGCGCAAATTCAAATACGAATTCTATTAACAATTCTTTAGGCACGGTTATAAAAGTTATCGGCGTGGGAAACGGAGGATGCAATGCCGTAAATAGAATGATAGAAGAAGGTCTTGACGGCGTAGAGTTTGTGGCTATGAATACCGATAAACAAGCGCTTTCTAGGTCCAATGCGGAAACTAAAATAGTATTGGGAGAAAGAATAACGCAAGGATTGGGGGCGGGAACGGACCCCGAAAAAGGAGCGGAAGCTGCAAGAGAAGATTCCGCTAAAATAGAAGAAATAATAAAAGGAGCGAATTTAGTTTTTATAGCAAGCAGTTTCGGAGGCGGAACGGGAACGGGAGCGAGTCCGATAGTAGCAGAAATTTCCAAAAATTGCGGAGCTTTGACGATAGGAGTTATAACCAAACCTTTTAAATACGAAGGCAAATTAAAAATGAAGAGAGCGGAAGCGGGAATAGAAAAAATGTTTACCGTAGTGGATTCTCTTATAATAATACCGAATGAAAATCTTTACGATATGGTGGATGCGGAAAATTACGGATATTCGGAAGCTTTTTCAATTATTGATGATATATTAAGACAAGGCGTGCAAGGAATATCGGATATAATTACCAAAATAGGCTTTGGAGTAAATGTGGATTTTGCGGATGTTAAAGCTATGATAGATGTTTCAAAAGGCAGAGCGCATTTGGGAATAGGAATAGGAAAAGGAGAAAACAGAATAGAAAAAGCGATAAAAAACGCTTTTGAAAATCCTTTGCTCGATGTTGCGAATATAAGAAATTCTAAAGGAATACTTGCAAATATAGTGATGCCTAAAGATTTTAGAATGAAGGAATTTGAAAAGGCAAGTGAAATAATATCCACTTATGCAAGCGAAGAGGCAAATATAAAAATAGGAACTTGCCAAGATGAAAATTTAAGCGATGAGATAAGAGTTACAATCGTAGCCACAGGTTTTGACGCCAACTTAAATAAAAACGAAGATACGGAAAAGAAAGATTACGAATTAAGCAAAAACGATATAAAAAACGACAATATAAATAATAACGAAGACAATAATTCTAACGAAATTATAACGGGCAAATTGGAAGATATTAATTTAACCGACAAAATAGAGATAGAAAATAAAAACGATTTTACAAAAGAGCGAGTCATTAGTAAAGCGTCTTTTAGAAAAATAACCTTGCAAGACAAATCTATTAACGCCATTAACGATTATAGCGAAAATAAAAACGAAAATGTCTATAATGATATTAATATCGAAAATAACGAAATAGAAAATTTTAACGATAGAGAAGAATTAGCTGAAAAATCGGAATATACGATTTTTAATAAAAATATAATCGATAATCAAACGGATAAAAGTGCCGCCTCCTTAATCGATAGAAACGAAGAATATAATAATCATTTAGTAGAAACCGATACCGAAACCAAAAAAGATAATGAAATTTCAAAACCTATTTTCGATGTTATGTCGGACGATGAAATGAAAATTCATAACGATATGGGAGCTAAAAATTATATATTCGGAGCAAGCGCCAATTCTTCAACAGATGTAGACGAAACTCCCGCATATTTAAGAAGAGGAATAGTTGCAAGAAATGTTATAAAATGATAAGGGTTTAATTTTGAGATTAATATTAGTTTTTTTAATTTCTATTTGTATAAGTTTTGTATCTCTCGGACAATACGCCAATAACGGCAATTTGCAAAACGCTTTAAATTTTTATAATAACAGAAATTACGAAAATTCCATAGCGATTTTGGAATCTATGAATATTAAACCGAGCGATATAGAACCTTACCTTTTACTGATAGACAATTATATTAAATTAAAAAATTATTCTATGGCGGAAACTCTTATTAATGACGCTGCAAATTATCATTCTAAAGATTTTAGAGTTCTTGAAAGAAAACTTAATGTCGAGCTTTTGAATAATAGAAATTCCGAAGCTAGAAAAACCATTAATTCTATTAAGGCTTTGGATAGTAAAAATTATTTTGCAAATTATGCAGAAGGACTTTTAAATGAAAGAATGGGTTATTATAAAACCGCTATGACTCTATATGAAAGAGCGATTATTATAGACAAAAATAGAGCCGAAGCGCCCGTTTCTTTAGCGTATTTGCAACTTGCAAGCGGAAACTCCAATAGGGCTTTCAATTTATTAAACAATAATGTAGATAATAATCCGAGAATGGCGGAATCGTATTATCATTTGGCTAATTATTATTATTTGAATAAAAATTATAGTAGAGCCTTAAACGAAGTAAGCAACGCGTTTTACTATTATACGAATTATAATGACGCTAAAATATTGCAAGCGAGTATATTTTTGGCTTTGAAAAATTATAACGATGCTATAGGAATATTGGAATATATTCCAGATTCCGAATTTAAAAATAACGGCAAATATTACTATATTGGCAATGTTTACGAAGAAGCGAACAATTATACAAACGCCAAAAATTCCTATGTAAATTATTTAAGAACGAAACCCGAAGACGAGCTTGGAAGACTCGCATTTGAGAGAGTTTTGCTTAATACGAATCCGATTCCCGATTATGAGAGAAACAGAGCGGCTTTATATTATGGAAATATGGCATCTTATTATACTAGACTCGCAGATAATGTGAGAGCGCAAGCATATTTAAAACATATGTTAAAATTAAATCCCGCAAACACTTACGCGAGATTAATGTTGTCGGATGTTTATAAGAGAATGGGTTTGGAAGAGAGAGCTTTGGAAGAATTGGAAATAGCGAAAAATGTTAATCCCGAAGATAAGTCGATAGTTTATAAATACGACAGCTATAAAAGAAGATTGGATAAAAATATTCCGTCAAAAAGATGGGGAATAGAAAATCAATATAATTTGGAAAAGTCGGGTTTTGTAGTCGCAATAACGGATACTATAACGGCGCAAAAAGATAGTCCTATGTTTTTTAATACCGCTTTATATCAAAGTCTCTCTTATGTTTTGCCACAATATGGAAAATTTCAAGTATTAGATATTTATACAAATTATTATTCGCAAAGAGATTTATATTCTGAATTGACTGCAAGAAAAGTTGATTACTATCTAAGAGGTTCTACTTTTGAAAATAACGCCGACAATTTTACCGTTATGCTCGACTTGGTTGATGTTAGAAACGAAAGAGTAGTTACAAATTTTACGATTACCACTAAAGGAAAAGATAGAATTATGAATGTGGCGGTTATGACGGGAAAAGTGATAGACAATACGATTCCTTTTTACTGTAAGGTAGTTAAAATTCATAACGACAATATTTATATAAACGCGGGAAAATTACAAGGTTTAACCAACGGTATGAATCTGCTTATTTATAATACGACTACGGCTACAACCGATTTGTCAAACAAGATAGCCGATATGTCTATAGGAATGGCAAAAATTATCACGGCGGATGAAAATGTGTCTTTAACAAAACTGATAGACGGAAGAGCTTTAAATAAAATAAATATCAATCAAATAGTCGTTCCTTATATTACAAATACGGCAGTTAATTCAGTTCAAGGCTCAAATTAAAATTAATATTATGAAAAATGTTATAGGAATATATGGGCTTATATCTTCGGGCAAAAGTTCTTTTTCAAAATTACTCGCAAAAGAATTGAAAGCGTTATATATAGACGCCGACATTATAGGGCATGAAGCTTTGGATAATAAAAAAGAAGAATTAATTTTATCTTTCTCAAAAGATATACTCGACAATAACGGAAATATAGACAGAAAAAAACTCGGAAAAATAGTATTTCAAAATTCAAAGAAATTAAGAAAATTAGAAAGTATAACTTATCCTTATATAGAAGATAAAATATGGGAATTGATAAATTCTACCGATAAGGATGTAGTTATAGAAGCTGCGTTAATTATGAGAAGTAAAATTTATAAGATGTGCAATAGTTTAGTATATGTCAATTCTAAAACTTCGGATATTATAAAGCGAATGAAAAAGACGAGAAATATATCCGAACGAGAGGCGAGAAAAATTTTAAAAATGCAAATCGATGTAAAAAATAAGAAGTTCAATGCCGATATTATAATAAACAATATGAGAGATTATAATCATTTGATTATAGTTTCAAAAAAATTAGGATGGCATTATGGAACTAAACAGAAACGAAAATCAAAATACGGTAGAAAAAGATTATTCTACTAATTATACTAAAAGCAATCTTGAATACGGAAGAAAAAAAACTTTATATATAGTTAATTTCACTCCGATAAGATTGTTGATATTTTCTGCAAGCTCGGTTTTATTTATATTATTTATTTTTATTTTAGGTTTTCATTTGGGTTCTTCAAAACCTAACAATTTAAATAATATCGATAACGATATTACGGACAATTCTTCTCAAATACTTATGCGAACATCGGATATAGACGAAAACAACAATTTTGAAAATGTAAATAATGTAAATAACGAAACTTTAACTTTGGCAGAAAATATACAAAATAACGATTATAATAATTCGAGTATAATAAGGGAAAGTTCGTCTTCGGAAGACAGATACAACGAATATACTCAAAGTTTGGCTTCTGAGTTGGATGCTATAAATCTAAAAATGAAAGAAAAAGATAATTTGTCTCCCAATACCACTTATAATCCTCCGAAACAGTTTGTAAGCGTAAATCAAACCACTAAATCTACTGTTAGCGAAAGTTCGACTATTACTAAGAGACCTTATACTCAAAATTCCGCAGCCGATTCCGTTTATTTTATACAAGTTGCGGTAGGTTATGATAGAGATAATACTTATTCGGCAAGGGATAATTTGAAGTCGAAATTTCCAAAAGCTTTTATAAAAGAAGAACCAGCTTCCGATGGAAAAATTATGTATAAGTTAAAAGTGGGAAGATACGATACGAGAGAGGACGCTCAAAAGGCGCTTGCAGAAATTAAAAAGATTCCCGCTTATAAAGACAGTTATATTTATTCGGATAAAAAATCTAGTTAAGGTTAAAATATAAAAATAAAAAGAGACATTAAAATAGAGATTGGTTTTATTATTCTTCTTTTCTCATTTTGTCGAGTATGATTTTTAATTCGTTTACAAAATCTTTATCCGCTCCCAAAATATGACTAAAAAGCCAATCTCTCAAATAAACTATAAAATCTTCTATATCGATATTTTCTCCATTGGTATATTTCATAACCTCTTCCAAAACCTTACTTGAAAATTCTCTATGTTTCGATATATGCTCTTTAAAAAATTTATAATGAACCGCTTTCATTATTTTTTCTTCTGTAGCAAAATGATAAGTCGCATAATCCACCGTTCTTTTTAGAATAATTTTAAATTTATCTTTAACTTCGGGAATGGACAAATCTCCGTTTGACGCTGCTTCATGCAAATCGTTTATTATATTGATAAGTTCTCTATGCTGGTCATCTATTCTTTTGTATCCTATCTCAAATTTTTCATCCCATACTATCCACTTATTCTCCATAATATCTCCCACATTTATTAATAAAAATTAAAACCTACTTCAAATATTTTATAATTTGAAATAGGTTCGTTTATATTTTTACAAATAAATTATTTTAAATTAAAGAAGGCTTTTTTACCCAAATAAACGGCTCTATTTCCCAATTCTTCTTCTATTCTCAAAAGCTGATTATATTTCGCTATTCTGTCGCTTCTTGAAGCGCTTCCCGTTTTTATCTGTCCTGCGTTAGTAGCGACAACTATATCGGCTATAGTCGTGTCTTCCGTCTCGCCCGAACGATGAGAAACTACCGAAGTATAATTATGAGTTTTAGCCAATTCTATAGAATCCAAAGTTTCGGTTAAAGAACCTATTTGATTAACCTTTATAAGTATCGAATTAGCCACTCCTTTATCTAGTCCCATTTGAAGCCTTTTAACATTCGTAACAAATAAATCGTCTCCCACTAGTTGAACTTTTTTGCCCAATTTGTCGGTTAAAATTTTCCAACCTTCCCAATCGTCTTCCGCCGTGGCATCCTCGATTGATATAATAGGATAATTGTCAACCAAATGAGCATAAAAATCCACCATTTCGGAAGAAGAAAGCTCTCTTTTGTCCGACTTTTTGAATACATATTTCTTTTTATCTTTATCGTAGAATTCGCTCGAAGCCGGGTCCATCGCAATGCATACATCTTCTCCCGGTTTATATCCCGCTTTTTCTATTGCTTGCATAATAACTTTTAAAGGCTCTTCGTTGTCTTTCAAATCTGGAGCAAAACCGCCTTCGTCTCCAACCGTAGTGCTTAAACCTTTATCATGAAGAATATTTTTTAAATTATGGAAAACTTCGGCTACGCATCTAATTCCTTCTTTAAAAGAAGAAGAACCAACGGGCATAACCATATATTCTTGAAAGTCTATCGGAGCGCTTGAATGCGCGCCTCCGTTTAAAATATTAGCCATAGGAACGGGTAAAGTTTTCGCATTCGTTCCGCCTATATATCTATATAGAGGAATCTCCAATTCGTTGGCAGCGGCTTTGGCTACGGCAAGAGATACTCCTAATATTGCATTTGCTCCAAATTTTCCCTTATTTTCAGTTCCGTCAAGTTCTATCATAGTTCTGTCGATTTCAACTTGTTCCAAAGCGTCCATGTCGATTAATTCGTTACAAATAATTTCATTAACATTTTCCACAGCTTTTTGAACGCCTTTTCCCAAATATCTGCCTTTATCTCCGTCTCTTAATTCTACCGCTTCATGTTCTCCCGTAGACGCTCCGGAAGGCACGGCAGCTCTTCCCATCGCTCCACTATCTAAATAAACATCCACTTCTACCGTAGGATTTCCTCTCGAATCTAAAATTTCTCTCGCTACTATATTATCTATTAAAGACATATTAAATACTCCTTTTAAACATTAATACGAATATATTATACTATAATTTATAAATTTCAAGTCAAAGCGAATATCGTAAAACATTCTAATACTCGTTTATTATAGTATTGAAAAACAAAAACATAATATATATAATTTATAATTAAAATATATAATAAAATTTTTTAGTTTAAAATCTAATTAGGAAATAAATTCTCAAAATGGAATTGATAAAACAGCTTACAATTATTTTCTCAATATATTCTGTTTCGGATATATTCAGTAAATTGTTCAAACTTCCCATACCGGCAAATGTAATAGGCATGTTTATATTATTCGTTTTGCTTATGATGGGAATAATAAAAGAATCTCATATAGACAAAGCGAGCGATATTCTAATAAGCAATATGTCGTTATTATTCGTTCCCGCTGCTTTAGCGATAACCGAAGAATATAAATACATAAAAGAGGAAATTATACCGTTTATAATTATATGCGTCTTTATAGTAATAGTTATAATGGTTTCTACGGGATTAACTGCTCAAGTTTTAGAAAAATTATTTAATAAATTAAGAAAGGGGAAATAAAATGATAGAATTATTCGAATCAAATCCAATAATACCAATCGTTATAACTTTAATAGCCTATATTATTTCATATACTATTTATATAAAAACCAAATTGCCGATTTTAACTCCTATGGTTACAACCATGATTTTAGTGGGTTTTTCTTTATATTTCATGAAAATTCCTTACAATGTATATAATGAAAGCGGAGGAAAATTTATAAACGCTTTGGTAGGACCGGCTACGGTAGTTTTGGCTCTTCCAATATATAGAAATCTCCCGATACTCAAAGCAAATATGCCCGTTATATTGATAAGTATAGCGATAGGAAGCATAATCGGAATAACGGGAATTTTTATAATGTCAAAATTGTTTGGATTATCGGACAATATACTTTTATCTTTACTTCCAAAATCGGTGACCACAGCGATAGCAATAGATATTTCGGATAATATCGGCGGAATAAAATCGATAACAGTTTTATCTGTGGTAACATCGGGCATAACGGGAGCGATAGTAGCACCAGCCGTTTGTAAAATATTTAAAATAAAATCTCCTTTAGCCGTAGGTTTGGGAATAGGAAATTCTTCGCATGCGATTGGAACGAGTAAAGCCATAGAAATGGGGGAAACGGAAGGCGCAATGTCTGGGCTTGCCATAGGAATAGCCGGCGCTCTAACGGTAATTCTCCTCCCTATACTTTATCGTTTACTTGTGATAATATGGGGATAATTATTTTTATTTTATCTTCACTATCTTATAATCCGATGCCGTAGGTATATAGCATGAAGTTTAGTAATCTATTTTCCTTCAATAATTTCAATCTCTTCCTCGCTTAAACCATATAAACCATAAACTACTCTGTCAATCTCCCGCTCAAGTTCGCTTGTATCTGACAAAGCATCCCCCGTCTTAATCTTTATAATCTTATCCACAAGACTAATAATTTTATCTACTAAAGTTTTATTTTTGGAATTTATTTCGGGGATTGGAATTTTACTTGCTATTTCGTTTGAAAAATCCATTGAACGAATTGCTTTAGAATATCCAAATCTATAAGAATACCAATTTATTAATTTTGAATGAAACAAGCCTAAAATAAATTTATTTGAAATATTTTTATTGCATATAATTTGAAAAATGGTATTAACAATTTTATAACTTCTATCATTTGTAATTGTTCCTGTAAATTTAATATGTGGCGTTGGGTTTTCAATATGAGCAATAATTCTTTGTAATAAAATACTATTATCTTTAATTTTAGAATTTTCACCTATTTTATCTTTTGTAATATATCCTTTTATTCCTTTAATAGAATATCTTTGAATTTCTTTTCCGCCTAAAACTTTGTATCCCTTTAAATCATCTTTAATAAATTTTTGAAAACTATCTCCCCTGAAACATTCTGCAAAATCTAAAAGAGTTTTTGGACAATTATTTTTTATTTTATATCCTAATTTTATTTCTTCTTTACTTAAATCGTTAATAAATAAACCAAACAAATCGATTAATTTTTTATCTATAGTGACGCTTTGAGTTTTATTAGTTTCTTGTAAAAATATGTTTTCGTAAGTATTACATTTATTATTTTTATGCGCTAAATAAATTATCATTTCAAGTAATACATAATCCCAAGCTTTGCCACAATCTGCAAGCAAATGTAAATTTGGTTTTAATAAATCTCTTAATGATTTCCATTTAGCTATATAACATAATGATTTCGGAACAATAAAACTATTTACTCCGCTTTTTTCTAAAATCATATTGGCTCTCAAAATGAAAAGTTGCGCAGTATTTGTAGAATTGATTTTATAAATAATTTTGTATTCTTCTCTTTCTTCTTTAC
>CAZUEE010000004.1:0-28929 GCA_964619175.1 uncultured Brachyspira sp.
AAAATCGGATTGCTCACGCTATGCATACACGATGACTGTAAAATTATGTTAACTTCTTTATAACTTTATTACTTTCTGTAAATTTCTTATTTTTGTAAATTTCTTATTTTTTTTTTTTTTTTTTTTGTAAAAATATAAATTTTACTTGACTATTGTTAAATAATTATTATATTATAAATGTAGAGAGTGAATAATCTATAATTTATAATTAAGGAGTGTATTATGATTCAAACAAAATCATCAAAAGTTTTAAGGCGAATAGTTATTATATTATTAATAGCTATATTTAGTATCGGTATAATTGCTTGCAGTGGCGATGCGATTACAGGAAGCGGTGGAAGAAGAGGTTATACAAGTGAGACAGGCGGCGATAATACGGATAATCCAGAAAATCCTGATAACCCAGAGAATCCAGACAATCCTGATAATCCAAATTTACCTGGCGGCGATACGAATACAACGGGCGGGAATACAAATTCTACAGGCGATAATACTCCGCCAAGTTTGTCAGACAATAATACGGGCGATTATTACGAGCTTCGAGTTCCTTTCGTAGTCAAAACAGGTTTCACTAATGTAAGCTATAAAGACACAAACAAATTAAATCAATTATGGTTTGACCAAATCAACAGAAAGGGCATGAATGATGGAAAAGTTTTCGCTATAAGAAATAAAGCAAATAATAGAGATGCCAATAATTTCCAAAAAAGGCATACTCATGAAGGAAAAAGCGCTCAAGATTATTATTACTTCAATGAAAATGGCGATATAGTTTGGAAAGAAGACAATACTATTATTAAAAAATTTATGGGAGCGGTTATAACGCGCTACAGAGATGTAAAGATAAAAAGAGGAGCAAAATACGGATTTTACAATAACCTTGGTGCTATAATTAGTATTACATGGTCGGAAAGGAAACAAAATGGACAACCGCTTCATACGGTTGGAGGACTTTATGCTAACACTATGACAACCAAAGAGGCTAAAGCTAAATATTTAACTGGCGCAAGTCAAGAAAGTCGTTGGGCAGGACCGGACAAAGTTGAGCACGGGGATGACCCATTTAGAGAAGGAGTATATGATTTTGTGACTTTCAGGCATAATGTAGAGACTTACCATGATGGATGGAACTGCGCTAATAATTTATTTGAAAGACAATATATAGAACGTGGCTTTTTGGAAGTTTTAGTTATGGCTGATTATTTCTGGTCATTGCCTTCTGGCTGCGCTGCGGTTCATTCTTACTATCCTTATTCTGGAAAATTTAATTATCATAGCTTTACTTCTCAAAATATGCCTTATATGACCAATCATAATATATATTTGGGACAAAGACCAGAATTTATTATGAACAAACTTAATGAGACTGCAGAATTTACGGATGCTCATTTTAAACGCGAATGGTGTTTCTTGTTTATGCCTGGAACACCTGATAGCGCTGGAAGGTCTGTATCGATTAATCCAATACCAACTTGGTAATACTGGCAATAGTGGAATTAAAGGACGCTTTCATTATTTGGAAGCGTCTTTTTTTGTTTGTATTGTTTTGTATAAAAAAATTTGCAATGATGAGAAAAATTAATTAGCAATAATTAAAGAATATTCATATGTTACGACAAATAAAACGCCCTTGAAAAAATTCTACTTATAGTATAATATATCTTATCTTAAAATAAAAATTATTAAACGGAGCGAAAAATGGATTATAGTTCCACAATAAACTTACCAAAAACCGATTTCCCAATGAAAGCGGGTTTGAAAGAAAAAGAACCTAAAATAATAAAAAAATGGGAAGAGGAAAAAATTTATCAAAAACTCAGAGAATTAAGAAAAGGCGCTCCTAAATGTATTTTGCATGACGGTCCGCCTTATGCTAACGGCGATATTCATATAGGAACGGCATTAAATAAAATAATCAAAGACATTATAATCAGATATAAATCGGCAAAAGGTTTCGACTCTCCTTATGTTCCCGGATGGGATTGTCATGGTATGCCAATAGAACTTAAAGTGCAGGAAAGTTTGGGAAACAAATATAAAGAAACTTCCAAATTTATAATGCGAAAAAAATGCAGAGCCTACGCTCAAAAATATATAGATGTTCAAAGAAAACAATTTAAAAGACTCGGAGTGATGGGAGATTGGGAAAATCCGTATTTGACTATGTCGCCCGAATACGAATCGGAAATAGTTTCGGTATTTTCTCAACTTGTGGAAAGAGGATATATATTTAAAGGTTTAAGAACGATTCATTGGTGCATTCATTGTGAAACGGCTTTAGCGGCAGCCGAAATAGAATATAACGACAATCATATATCGAACAGTATTTATGTCAGATTTCCCGTTTTAAATAAAATAAACGATAAACTTAACGGTAATGTAGATGTTATGATATGGACTACAACTCCTTGGACTTTGCCGTCAAATATGGCTTGTGCTTTCAATAAAAATTTCGAATATGCAGCGGTTAAAATAGACGATAGATACGCGATAATGAGTTATTCTTTAATCGAAACCGTTTTATCTAAAAATAATTTGAAATCTGAAGGATTGGAAATAATACCTATATCTATTGACGATGTGGAAAAATTGGAAATAGCTCATCCATTTATAAAAGATAGAAAATCTAAAGTTGTATTCGCCGATTATGTAGACGATACTTCGGGAACGGGAATAGTTCACACGGCGCCCGGACATGGTTTGGAAGACTATCAAACTGGTTTAAATTATAATTTGGATATTTATTGCCCCGTAGACAGAGAGGGAAGATATACTAGCGATTATAAAGAGATGGAAGGAGTGAGAGTAACGGATGCAAATCCCAAAATAATAGAAGTTTTAAAAAATAACGGAAGATTATTCTATAAAGAAGACATAAGCCATAGTTATCCCGTTTGTTGGCGATGTAAGAATCCTTTGATATTTAGAGCCACAGACCAATGGTTTATGAATATGAAGCATGACAATATAGATGAAAGAACGGTTAAATCACTCGAAAATATAAAATGGTATCCGATTTGGGGATATGAGAGAATGAAAAAAATGCTTGATAATCGTCCCGATTGGTGTTTGTCAAGACAGCGCTCATGGGGAGTTCCGATTCCGGCTTTTTATTGTAAAAAATGCGGAAAAACTTTATTGACAGCCGAATCCACAAAATATTTTGCCGATATAGTAAAAACAAAAGGAATGGATGTTTGGTTTGAATTAGAGCCTAAAGATTTGCTTCCTGCGGGAATAAAATGCGAATGCGGATGCGACGATTTTGGGAAAGAAGAAGATATATTGGATGTTTGGTTCGATTCGGGAGTTTCTTCTTTTGCCTCTCAAAAAACCAATAAAGATTTGGAAGGAAATTTTCCCGTTGAAATATATTTGGAAGGAGGCGACCAATATAGAGGATGGTTTCAAGCGGCTATTTGGCCCTCAATGGCTATAAACGGAATTCCGCCTTATAAAGAATTGATAACTCATGGTTGGACATTAGACGAAAACGGAAAAGCTATGCATAAAAGCGCGGGAAATGTGGTCTCGCCTTTGGATGTTATAGACAAATACGGAGCGGATATATTGAGGCTTTGGTGCATAAGCGAAGATTTTACCCATAACGCTAGAGTGGGCGAAAATATGATGAAAGCTATAGCCGACAATTATAGAAAAATAAGAAACACTTTCAGATATTTGCTCGGCAATTTATACGATTTTGACGCCGAAAAAGACAAGGTAGAATTAGGAAAACTTTTGCCTGTCGATAGATACGCGCTCTCTCGTTTATATAGCTTCCTTAAATCTGCGGAAAAATCTTGCGACAATTACGAGTTTCATGTATTTTATCAAAAACTTATAAATTATTGCGTAGTCGAACTTTCAGCCACATATTTGGATATAATAAAAGATAGATTATATTGCGATAAAAAAGATTCTTTAACTCGAAGAAGCGCTCAAACTGTTTTGATGGAAATTTTGGATGTATTGGTTAAAGTTATAGCTCCTTTTCTGCCTTTCACTATGGACGAGATTTGGGGACATTATAAAAAATCATCTTCGGTTCATTTGGAATTATGGACTACATTAAAAGAAGAATATATAGATTTGGAACTCGAAAAAGAATGGGAAACTTTGCTTAAAGTAAGAGACGATGTTTTATTATCTTTGGAAAGAGCTAGAGATAATAATATAATCGGAAAATCGTTGGAAGCTTATATAAATATATCTCCGAAAGATTCGGTAGTTAAAGATTTATTAATCAAATATAATAAATACTTAAACGAAATATTTATCGTAAGCAAGGTAATAGTAGAAGATAAAAAAGACGATTCTTTTATAGAAGGCGATATTTCATTTGTAAAAACGAGCAAAGCAAAACATGAAAAATGCGTTCGTTGTTGGGGACATTATGAAACCGTTGGAGAGAATAGCGAACATAAAGAATTATGTCATAGATGCATTGACGCGTTAAAATAAGATTAAAATAGTCGTCAAATAAATTTTGAAATAAAAATTTAAAACAAAAAATAATTCCTTTTAATTTATATTGCCATAATTAAAACACTCGTAATTATATTCTTTATTAAACTGCTTGACAAAAAATTAAATATTTGTTAAAATAGTCCGAAATTTAACTAACTGAATATGGACTAAATTTTAATTAAAAAATAAAATAAAGAGTAATAAAAAAAGGAAAATTTTTATGATGCAGACAAAAAACATGACGGTTGAAAAGATGAATAAATCTTTCTTCAAATATGTGATTCCTGCTATTATATCGACTTTTTTAGGCGGACTTTATGTGATAGTTGACGGATATTTCGTGGGAAACACTTTAGGAGATACGGGACTCGCATCTATAAATATAGTTTATCCCATAGGAACGATATTAATCGCAATAGGCACTATGATAGGTATGGGAGGCTCGGTTATAATGTCGATTCATATCGGAGCGGGAGATATTGAAAAATCGAGCGATGTTAAAGTAAACACTTTTTTAACTTTGTTTATAGCGAGCGTTTTAACGACTATAATATTATTTTTATTAAAAGATAAGTTAATATATTTGCTTGGAGCGAGAGGAAATGTATTTAAAGAAGCAAACGCTTACGCTACCATAATCGTTTTGGGCGGAAGTTGTCAAATAATCTCTATAGGATGCATGCCTATAGTAAGAAATCAAGGGAAAACAATTCATGCTATGGCTTTTTCATGCTCCGGACTTATAACGAATATAATACTCGATTATTTATTTATGATGGTATTTCATTGGGGAATGGCAGGAGCCGCTTTGGCTACCATAATAGCCGAAGGAATCGTAGGAGCATTGGGGGTATATTATCTTTTTATAAGAAAGAAGAGCAGAACAAGAATTAGCGTAAAAAAATTTAATCTTAAAACGACCATAAGAACTTTATTTATAGGATTATCGCCTTTCGGCTTGGTTATGTCCCCTTCCCTTATAGTTATAATCACTAATTTGCAATGTTTGAAATATGGAGGAGAGATTGCAGTGTCTGCGTATTCCGTTGCAAATTATATTTACGGTTCGACTTTACTTTTCTTCGAGGGAATAGCGGAAGGTTGTCAGCCTATGATTAGTTTTTTTAAAGGAGCGGGAGAGAATAAATTAATGAAGAGAGTTTTTAAGAAGGGAATAATATCCGCTTTAATATTAAGCGCTTTATTTATAGCGGTAGTTTTAATATTTAAAAACGATATGGGTTTGGTATTTGGAGCGTCTACCGAAGCTAATAATATAATAACTTTCGCTTTGCCAATAATAGCCGTAGCTTTTTTGATGCAATCCACAGTCAGACTCGGAACGGCTTATTTTTATTCTTCGGGAAACGGCATTTTTTCAACTTTTTTAACTTATATAGACCCTTTGTTTATAAGTCCTCTATGCATATTGATTTTACCGATATTTTTTGGATTAAACGGAATATGGTTTGCAATTCCTGCAGCTCAAATTATACTACTTATACTATTTTTACTACTATTTTATAAAACCGATAATATAAACAAGACGGTTAATGAGAACGTTTAAATTTTATAAATCGAGGTATTAAATATGAAAGACGAAGAAATAAAAAAATATATAGAAATTAATTACGATTATTACTATGCTTCTAACAGGTTTTTCTATAAATACGCAAAAAAATACGGTATGAGCGATATGGCGCTATTTACTTTGCATATAATTTATAATAGTAAAGAATGCATACAAAATACTTTGGCAGAAAAACTCTCTTTGCCGAAACAAACCGTATGTTCAATTTTGAATAATTTTGAAAATAAATGTTATATAGAAAGAAAAATTAATCCTAAAGATAAAAGAAACAGATTGATAAGCTTAACTAAAAAAGGAGAAGATTTTGCAAAACCAATTTTAAAAGACTTGGAAAATATCGATAAAAAGATTTTCAAAATTTTACCAACCGAGGATATAAAAAAATATGCCGATTGCCAAAAAGAGATGATAAAATTTATGGAAAATTATTTTAAGAATTAATTTATTTTTTATTATTCATTATTTCTATAAAAAATAATAAAATAAAAAATCAAAAAATAAATAAAAAATAGATTTAAAGGCTTGATAAAATTATTTTTTACCGTTATAAATATTATTTTAATCGTTTATTTAATTAAAAGGAATAATTCTAAAATGAAATTAGCCGTTTTTGATTTTGACTCCACTCTTATGGACGGGGAAACTTTAGATATAATAGCTAAAGAAACCGATTATTACGAAGAGATAAAAGAGATTACAGAAAAAGGCATGAGAGGAGAATTGGATTTTTTTGAAAGTTTAACTTCGCGCGTAGCTTTACTTAAAGGAATGAAATTAAAAAAAGTAAACGAAATATGCGAATCTCTAAAGGTTATGAACGGCGCAAAAGAAACTATAAAAGAATTAAAGAAAAAAAATTATAAATGCGTTTGTTTTTCCGGCGGATTTAAAAACGCCACTTCCATATTCGTTAAAAAATTAGGACTTGACGGAGAGTTTTCAAATATATTTCATACAAAAGACGACATATTAACGGGAAAAGTAGGCGGAGAGATGATGTTTTCTTACAGTAAAGGAAACATGCTTTTAGCCTTACAAAAATTACTCGATATTTCTTATGACAATACTCTTGCGGTTGGAGATGGGGCAAACGATTTAAGTATGTTTAAACATGCTAAAAATAGAGTCGCTTTTTGCTCTAAAGAAATTCTAAAAAAAGAAGCAAATATAATAATAAACGAAAAAGATTTAAGACTTATAATAGAGAAAATTAGATAAAATTTAACCCGCGGTAAATTTTAAATTTACCGCGGGCTTTTGAGAAACGATAATTTATTTATTTCTATAATACGGTTTATACGAATTTCTATTATTATATCTTCTATTGTTGAATCCGCTATTTTTAGAAAATACTTTTACCCTTCTATACGGAGGCTCGCCGTCGCTTTTAGTTTCTACATCTTGGTCGTTTTGCAATTCCAAATGTATTATTCTTCTTTCGTAAGGAGACATAGGTTCTAATACCACCGCTCTCCTAGTTTTTTTAGCCTGCTGAGCCGCTTGACGCGCCATATGTTTTAAGGTTTCCTCTCTTCTTTCTCTATAGCCGTCAACATCGAGTATTATATGTCTTTCGTTATCTTCACCAAAACTTTTAGCGACTATCAACGAAACCAAAAACTGTAAAGAGTCTAAAGTGGCTCCCTTTTTTCCTATGAGAACTCCCGAATCTTCCGTAGAAATGCTTATATATATTCTGTTTCCGCTCTCCTCTTTTGCCGTAACTTCCGCTTCGATTCCCATATATTTTAATATGTCAAATACTATCGATTTGAACTCTCCAAGACTAGTCGATATTTCTTCGTAATAAACTCTTATAACTGTGGGAGTTTCTTCTCCTATTCCGAATAAATTTCGTTTGCCTTTTTCCACAACCTCGATTCTAACTTGGTCTTCCGTAAGATTTAATTCTTCGAGCGCTTTACTTATCGCTTCCTTTTCCGATTTACCGCTAAATTCTTTTACTAACATAATTTAATTACCTCCTAAATAATATTAATTAATAATTTTTATTTTCTTTTTTGTTTATTTGTATTTTTTTTATTTTTTGCATTTATATTTTTCTGCGTCTTTTTTGTTTTGTTGTTTTTTTTCTCTCCTTCGATAACTATATTATTATCCTCGTTTTTATTCAATAATCTTGCGGTTATAAACTGTTGAGCTACTCCGAACACATTTTGAGCAGTCCAATATAACGCTAGTCCGCTTGCAAAATTATAGAAAAGCAAAAGCATCATAAGGGGAAATATTGTAGTCATCATTTTCATTTGAACCGCCGCCGAACCCGAAGCTCCCGCGCTTGACGAAGGCTGAATTTTCATGCTTAAATAACTCGTTATTGCCATAAGTATAGGAAACAAATTAAAATTAAGCCCTCCCAAAATCGGAACTCCCGCCGGAAATACGAATAATTTATCGGGCGAAGACAAATCCGTTATCCATAAAAAAGGCGTATTCCTTAACTCTACCATAGATTGCATCAAATAGAAAAAAGCTATAAGAAGAGGGAAAGGCAAGAGCATAGGCAAACATCCGCCCAAAGGGTTAATTTTTTCTTTTTTATATATCGCCATAATCTCGGCGTTCAATTTTTCGGGATTATCTTTATATTGCTCTCTTATTCTCTCTATTTTAGGATTAACGAGCTGCATTCTTCTCATCGATTTATACGATGCATGATTTAAAGGATAAGTTATTATTTTAAATAAAAGCGTAAATAATATTATAGCCCAAGCGTAATTTTTGGTAATATTATACAAACCGTTTAGCATAATATCCAAAATATATGTCAAAGGTCTTAAATTAAGCCCCAAAAAAGATTCCTGAAATATCGATTCGTAGGATTCTTCGAGATAATATTTTGCAAATAAACCTCTCATTTTAGGTCCCATATAAACAGAATAATTGTCGGTAATAGAACTTCCCGCGTTAATATTATGCCTTGAAACCAAATTCGCCAAATGAAAATCGTTTCTATATTCGTTGGTTGCTGGACGAGAAAATGTCATAGTTTCAAAAATGGCATTCGATTGCGGAGGACTAGATATAATTGCAAAATATCTATTGTTTAACGTCACCCATTTATCCTCGCCTTCGTATATATTATATCTCATAGAATTGGTTTTAGAGCCTTTAGAACCAAATAATCTCGATAATATATTTTCTTTTAATATATCGCCCGTAAGCAAAATTTTAGATTTTCCATTTCCTCTTATAAGATATTGCGCTCTTGTAGAATCTTCTCTCACGGAATTTCTATCCGTTCTATAAGGTCCTATTCCCGTTCCTAGAAAATACGAATAATACATCGACAAATTTCTATCTCCCATATTTTCTATTGTAACGCTATTTTTTAATTGGTAAGGGTCTTCTCCAAAAGCGAAACTTTTCTTTATTCTAACGGGAACATTTTCAATAACCGCTTCGGCAATAAAATTTATAGCATCTTTATCGTTTTCGATTATGTTATAGTTTAAATTCTCCGATACGGCTATGGAATTTGAAAGATTTTGAAAAGTTAAAGTAAAAGGATAAATATTATCGTAAACCTGCCCTACCATATTAACTATTTCGTTTGAGGCTTCTTTTGTTGCATCCTGTTTATAATAATTTTTTAATTCGTAGGAATATAAAGCTCCGTTTCTCAATTTTGCTATAACATATTCGTTTTCTAAAATTTGAATTTCATTATTTAAATCGTTTGTGGCATTATAATTTATTTTTTGCATGCTGGAAGTATTTAGCATAATATTTATATTTTCTTCGCTATCGTTAGTTTGATTTAATACGATATTGGTATTGTTTTCGACATCTTGAGGTATAGGTCTTATAAATCTTGATTGATAAAACATATATAAAAACAATATTATAGCCGAAAGCCCGATTGCTATAGCCATTCTCTTTCCGTCGCTCATAAATCTTTATTTAATCTCCTAAATTCCTAAATTTTTAAACCTAAATTAATTAAACTAAATTAAAAAATCAATAAAAAACCCGCTCTTAATAAAAATTAAGGAACGGGGTCATATATCTTTTTTGCCAAAGGATTACATCTAATTATTCTCAATATTGCAAGAAAACTCCCCTTAAAAGCTCCATATTTTATAACGGACTGCTTTGCATATTCTGAACATGAAGGAATATATCTGCAAGAAGGTTTCAAATAAGGCGATATTGATTTTTGATATAAAAAAATTAAAAACAAAATTACTTTTTTTAACATTATTCAAACCTCTTAAACAATTCTAATAAATCCCTTTTACAATCTTCAAAAGAACGGTTATTTTTTCTTTTTACTATAATAAAATAATCGAAACCTTTAGGTATTTTGCTTTTTTCCGTTCTGTATATTTCTCTTACAATTCTCTTTTCTCTATTTCGATTTACCGCATTAGACTTATTCCTTTTCATACTTACGGCAAACCTCGAATATGAACGATTATTTTTTAATCCTAATATCATGTAGTAGTAATTAATCGATTTTATCAAATCGGTTCTATTTTCGAAAAAAATGATTATATCGTCTCTCTTTTTAAGTCTTTCTTTATAATATATTTTCGATGAAACTCTAAAAGACTCCCGATTATTAACAAAATTTCCAAAATCATCCGTCAATAATTGCTTGTTATTACTCACTTAATATTATTCATCCGCTACCGTTAATCTATATCTGCCTTTTCTTCTTCTTCGTTTTAAAATATCTCGTCCATGTTTTGTTGCCATTCGTTTAAAAAAGCCAAATTTTCTTGCTCGGCGTAACTTACTTGGCTGATAAGTTCGTTTCATTTTATCTCCTTTTTTTATTCAACTTTTATTCAGCGATATTTACAAATTATTTTTATCATTTTACAATTTACAATATAAAAACAAAAATCATCGTTCTTTTTTAATGAAGTTAGTTTACATTATATTAAATTTTTTGTCAATATAAAAATTGCAGATTATATAGACTATGGTAAATTTTAATTACAAAAAATACTTGACAAATCCAATAATAATATTATAATCGTTACAATTAAATTTTTAAGGGGAAATAAATTGTATAAAACGGCTTTCTCAAATAATAATCATGTTTCAAACGACTATGATTCTATGATGCAAATGCGATTTGAGGACGGCTGTATAATATAATTTATTTTATTTTGTAGTTTCAGCCGTCATTTTTTGACGGCTTTTTTATTTTAAAATTCGATTATTAGGAGATTATTAATGAGTATAAAACAAAAAATATCGGAAGTTAAATATTTTGAAACGAATAAAACTTTCAAATTTGAAAATGGAGAAACCATAGACAATTTAAAAATAGCCTATACCGTAAACGGCAGATTAAATATAAACAAAGACAATGCTATTTTAATTTGTCATGCTTTTACGGGAGATGCTAATGTTCTGTTATGGTGGAATAATTTTGTGGGAAAAAATAAGGCGATAGACATAAATAAATACTTCGTTATATGTTCCAATGTTTTGGGAGGATGCGCCGGAACTACCGGACCTTCTTCTAAAAAAACTAAAAGCAATTCTTATTACGGAACGGATTTCCCAACTTTCACAATTAAAGACATTGTAAAAGTTCAAAAGATTCTTATAGATTATTTGGGAATAAAAAAATTATATTGCGTTGTCGGAGGTTCTATGGGAGGAATGCAGGCTCTTCAATGGACGGCGACTTATCCTAATATGATAGATAAAGCGATTATTATAGCGAGTTCTCTTACGCATTCTCCTATGCAAATAGCGTTAAACGAAATAGCTAGACGAGCGATAACAGAAGATAACGAATGGTATGGCGGAAAATATTACGGAATATCATCTCCCGATAAAGGACTCGCTTTGGCAAGAATGCTTGGACATATAACTTATATGAGCGAAGAGTATATGAAAGAAAAATTCGGAAGAAAAAGAAAAAAATCTTTGAAATATTTTACTCCGTCTTTCGAAGTTGAAAATTATTTGCATTATAACGGAGAAAAATTTACTTCGAGATTCGACGCAAACAGTTTTTTATATCTCACTAAAGCTATGGATTTTTTCGATGTAAGAGAGGAGATAAAAAAAATAAAAACGAAAAAAAATATCTCTCTCAAACATGCGCTTATAATATCTTTTGTGTCCGATTGGCTTTATCCAAGTTCGCAATCTATGGATATAGTAGAGGCTTACAATCATTCCAATATAGAAACTGAATTTTACGAGATAAAATCAAATTATGGGCATGACGCATTTTTGATAAAAAACGAAGAGCAGGCGAAATATATAAAAAATTTTTTGGCATATTGATTATTTATACTAAAAATGAATTGTGCGCCAATAGATTGTTTGGCAATGACAAAGAAAAATAAACTGAATTATAATTTAAATCTCCATTTAATTTTTTAACCATAATTAAAATTTTTCATGCATTGTAAACGGGCGAGGCGATTTTTATTTTACTATAGTTTATTAAATTATTTTTTAATTAGAAAATTTATTTATCTTATTATAAGCTTGCTCAAAATATCTGTCATAAGCTTTTTTACAATAATTTTCATGTTTGCTCTTTATTCCGATTTGAGGATTTTCAAAATTGTAAGGACTATTAACTTTCCAGCCCGTGAGTATTCCTATATTAATCGCGTTTACGGGACATCTGAAAGCGCAACTCGAACACATCACGCATTTGTTTTTGAATTTAATATTATTATTTTCATCGTTATAAATATTATTTACCGGACATTTTTTTATGCATAAATTACAATGAGTGCATATATTTTTTACTTTAAAAAGTTTGCCGTTGATTTTCATAGCAGGATGTTCGATTCTAAATATAAAAGCTATAATTCTGCCGAAAGGAAATTTTTTTAATAAATGTTTCTTTTCTTCCAAAACTTCTTTAGCTTCTATAGAACATAAAGATTTTGCCGTTTTCCACATTTTAGCCGCCGTTTCGTCCGTATGCCTAAATATCATATTATAAGGCATAATATAATGATATTCGTTTGTTAAAATATATCCTTTCGGTTTTAATCTTGCCATTAAAGGCTCTGAAGAAATATTATTTATAGTTAAAGGTTCGCCCGAAGATTTTATTATAAATATTTTTTTAGTTTCCGTTTTTGGAAATAATTTTATAAGATTAAAAACAGGATATGGAGCGTTGAATCCATGAATCGGATAAGCTATTCCCACATAATCGAAATTTTTAGGATTGGGCATATCTTCAAAATTATCGGTTATTTTATAAAGCGTAGTATCTATTTTATTTTCGTCAAATATCTTTTTATATTCTCTAACAATTTTTTCCGTGTTTCCCGTTCCCGAAAACCAATATATTACTGCGTTTTTATTCATTATAATTAAACCTTTTTATCTTTTTATTTTAATTCTTTTATTTTCATTAATTAATATTTCTTATAATTAGCCTTAAAATCATTATCGAAATAATAAATCATATTTTCGTTTTTGTCATGGCAATCGTAATAAACTTGTCCGTAAAAATCGCTTTTATTTGCCAAATCATCAAAATTCCAAGTATGATTTTCAAAACATTTTTCGCAAAAATGCCCCGCTTTTATTATCGTAAAAGGTTTAGCTTCGAATTTATGTCCTTTGGAACATTCCCATAATAATTTCGTTTCCAAACCTTCCATTTTATCGCTTAAAAGTTTACCACCTCTAAACTTTGCAGCTTGCTTCAAATCGTCTATATTTATTTCGCCTTTGCTTTCGTCATATCCATGATTTAATAATTTGGCATTGTTTATATTTTTAAGTTCTTCGTAATTTATATAATTTCCTTCGCCGTCTTTATTTTCTATAAGCAGATTAAAATTTTTCCATTTTTTAGGGAGTTTTTTAAAATTCTCTTCGCTTCCAAAAGCCGAGATAATTTTTCCAAGTTCTTTATTTTTATGCCAATAACTAGGAGAGTTAGAATCTAGCAAGAGTCTTTTAATTGCAAAAAATTTTATAAGTTTTGAGGGAATAATTTTAGCAAATGAATAATACCAATGTCTTTTTGCAATCAATTTCCAATAATCGTTTATGGATTCTTTTTGATAGCCAAATAATTTTTCCAATATGTCGCCATCATAAAACCAAACTCCATGAAAATTTCTTGTGGCGTTATAGTTTGGTTGCATATATTTTTTAGTGTCGCCTCCGATTAATTTAAAACCTTCGTTAAAAACTTCGTAGCCCGTGATTCTGTTTTCCGCCTTGCTTCCCAAATTAAAAACGCCCTTCCAAAAAGATTCGTCAAGTTTATTTTTAATATCCTCTTCGATTATCCTTTTCATTAAAAGTCCGCTGTCTCTTGAAGTAATCCATTCCAAAGGCGAATTATAGCATGTATGAAACATCAAACCGTCGCTCATATTGTCGGTAAGCATTCTGTTATGAAGCATAGCCGTTTGTCTTATTATGGAACGATTTTTTAGAGAAGATTCCAAAATATATCTTTCAGCCTTAAGTTTATAATAAGAATACATGTCGTAATTGCTTATTATAAGAGGGTCGCCCACTCTCGCCCAAGGATGTTTTTCGTTTCTATTTCCGTATAAAGCCACAGTCGATATATGAATTAATTTCGGTTTTTTATTTTCTTCTGTTTCCAAAATCGAATCCACTATATTTTTTGTCCCCAAATAATTTACTTTATAATTGAGGTCTATAAATTTGTCCGACTTCGGAGGAATAATCGCAGCAAGATTAAAAATATAATTTGTATCTTCAATTAATTTTTCGCAGTCTTTTTTATTTGCAATATTTCCAATGATTATATCTATTTTGTTTTTGTATTTTCTTTTTAACTTTTTAGCCTTATTAACGCTTTCTTTTCTTATTAAAACTTTTATAATTTCCACATATTCTAATTCCATTAATTGCCTTAAGGTTTCGATTCCCATATTTCCGGTCGAACCCGTTAATGCTATCTTATATTTCATTCTAATTCCTACACTTTTTTATTTTTATTTTGTTTTTTATTTATTTTTTTTAATTTATAGATTGTATATTCAAATTTCTTTTTTGTAAATAAGCAAGTTTATAATAAAGTCTATAATGTAAAGTAAGGCAAAATAATGCAAAATATCGACTTCAAAAAATATCTAATATAAGTTATCATAATACCGATAATATTATGTAAACAAAGAATATAGGATTGTTTTTTATAATGAAGAATAATATATCTTCCAACGCTTATAAATTGATTAAAAGAAAGAAATACAAAAAAGCGAAAAATTATCTTTTAAATAATGCAAACAAATTGGAGCATGACGCCGAAGCTCTTTCTATGCTCGCTTTTGCAAATATTTTTTTAAAAGATTTTTCAGCAGCGGAAGAAGTATCTAGAAAAGCCTTGCGAAAGGATAATTTTTGTATCAACGCAATTTTGGCTAAAGGTTATATTAGTTTATACAACGGACATAGAGAAAACTCTTTAAGGGAATATTTTAGAATACTCGATTTGTCTCCCGATAATAAAATCGCTTCTGACAATATAGAGAGAATAAGATTTTTGACTAACAACGCCAAGGGAAACGAAATTAAACCGCGTCCTTATTTGCTTGGAAAAAAAGAAATTTCAATTTTAAAATTTTTAGCGATAATTCCTATTGTTTTTATTTTGTCTTTATGTTCTTATTTGATTATAGAGAGAGTTTATCCTATGATTAAATATGTTTTGCTCGATAGAGACCAAAAAGAATTGAGAGAAAAACTCGAAAATGTTTATTTGTTCGAAGGTTTGGAAGACGGAAGAATTCCCGAAAGCGCAAAAAGTCCCACATATTCCCCGAGAGAAGTCGCCGAAATGTTCGACAAGGCAAAGAAAAACATGAGAAGCGCTGCGGTAAACGAAGCGGTTATGATAATAAACGGCGCTTTAAGTAGCGATATAAACGAATATCTGAAAGAGAGATTTAGAGTTTTAAAAAATTTCGTAATAGCTCCCGATTATAATATATTCAAAGAAAGCCCCGACTATTTGACTGTAGTTCAAAATTACGATTTATACGAAGGCGGATATATAAAATGGAAAGCGGATGTAAGCGGAGTGTCGCAAACGAATATTGACGGCATCGTAAAAAATAAGGCGAGACTTTTAATATACGACAATAACGGGAAGGAAATCGTGGGTGTTGGCGATTTGATATTTAATAGCAATATTTATTTGGAGAGACAAAGTCATATAGAAGTTTACGCTAAAATTTTGGGTTATGATAATTTGCAAAGAGCGGTTTTACTCGACACGCAGATTATAAAACATTTGCCAAGCAAGAAGTAAATTATTTAAATATAATTTTTTCCACTTCTATTTTTGCATTTTCTAAAGTTTCTTTCGCTTCTTTTTGTAGATTTAATGCTTTTTGTTTTCTTTTTGTAATTTCGTTTACAATTTTTTGTTGAATTTCAATCGGCGGTAAAGGAATTTCTAGATTTAAAATATCTATATCGCTAATAGTAGGATAAGTTGAACCTGTCACATTTCTTACTATTAAAGTATTTAAAATATTTGTCCTTAATAAATATTGCAATAATTCTTTTTTATATTTCCCATTTTCCCTCAAAACACAAAATGCACTTGTGCAATAAGCATCATCTTTTTTATTGTAAATAGCTACGGCTTTTCTATTTGGACGAACTTTAGAAATAAGTAAATCGCCATGTCTTATATAAATTTTTGAATTATTTGGTAAATCTTTTAATTCCATTGATTTTAAATTAATTATCGCATTTTCAATATCAATATCTCCAATTTCAATATATATAACTTCTTTATTGTAAGGTTGCGATATAATTCTAATATTATCCATTAATCGATTTATTTTTTCTAATTTATATTTTCCTTTAACTAAAGATTTTTTAAGTTCGCTATAATATATTTGGTGATATGCACAATCGATTCTTTTGCCTTTTATATCGCTTAATTTAACCGTGTAGTAAATTTTATTTTTCAAATTATTCTCTTCTTTCGGTAAATTAATTCCAAGTTCTTTTAAAATATATTCGTCAATAGAATTTAAAAGATTGTTAGCTTCTTTTTCAAGTTTTTCTTTTTTCAAATAAGCGTCTTGCATAATATCAACGATTTTATTTTGTATTTCTATCTGCGGTATTGGAATTGTTATTTCCGATAAATCGCTTGCATAAACATGAGGTTGAGCGCTTCCTCTTTGTAATTTATAAATATTTTCTTGATTAAATTTTAATATATGATAAGTATATTTAATATTTACTTCGCTTGATTTTTCAGTTAATACATTGCAATCGGATGCCCAAATCGGATTATCATGATACCATACATAACCAGAATAAGCTCCGCTTGCGCTTATAGTTATAACATTTTTATTGTAATTTGATTTATTATTATAATAAGCGGGAACTTTACCGCCCGCTATAACGGGAATATCGCCTTCTTCTTTTGTATCGTTTGTAATAGTTTCGCCTTTTTGAATATTTACTAAATCTGATAATTTTTTATTATCAAATTTTTTTGATTTATAAAACATATTTCCTAACGAATACCAAAATGCATCGATTCTTTTAGTTAATTTTATACTATTAAATTTTACTAAAAAACATTTATCGTCTAATTTAAAGTTTTTTTTTTCGACAAATAATTTATAGTTTCCTAAAATTTCGTTTAAGTCGTTTTGTTCTATTTCTCGTCCCGTAGCGTCATAGCCGACATATTGAGCTTGAGCCATAAATATATCGTAGTCATTTTTATGGGATGTAGATTTTGTTAAAAATAAAAGCGAACATTTTACGCCCGCTCCGTAATGAGAAAAAGCAGTTTGAGGAATGCTAACTATCGCGTTTATGATAAAATTGTCCATAATAAAATCTCTGACATATTGAAGCGTGGCGTTTGTGAGAATTCCATCGGGCAAAACTATAGCCATTCTGCCGCCTTCTTTCAAATATTCAAAACATCTTTCAATAAATAAAACTTCCGTATTTTGCGCCGCTCTTTCTTTTCCGTTATTTTTCCCCAATAGATAATCTTTTAAATATTTCTTTTCATTGTTTAATACTTTAGCTCCAAAAGGAGGATTGGTTAAAATAATGTCGAAATTTTCTTTTTTGAATTGAGAATTTAATTCGGTATGATTTTTTATATTGTCCAAAGAATCAGCAGATATTACATTCGTATGTCCGTCATCATGAATAATCATATTCATTTTGCAAACTCTCGCTATCTGTTCGTTTATCTCTATACCGAAAAGATTTTTTGAAGCAAAGTCATGCCAATGAATATAAATATCTTTTTCTTCGTCGTAATTTTCTTCCGCTTCCTTTCTTATCGAATCCATAGCATGAAGCAAAAAGCCTCCGCTACCGCAAGCCGGGTCTATAACTTTTTCGTTTTGTTTTATAAATAGCATCTTCACGCAAAAATCGACAATATTTCTTGGAGTAAAATATTGTCCCATTTTGCCTTTGAAAAAATCTCCCATAAATCTTTCAAAAGCCACGCCTTTACTGTCTAAATCGGTTTTATTTATATTAATGCTTTGTAAATGTTCAACGGTTTTATAAATTATATCATCTTCAAGTTTTATATTTTCCGAAAATACATTTGGGTCTTGTTCTTTGCCTTCCTCGTAAAGATTGCGAATTCTTTCAGCCACATTAGAATTTGTCTCATGCGTTCCAACTTGAAATTTATAATATTCGTCAACTTTGGTTTTCTTCTCGTCCAATAATTTACAGAAAAGTATTTTAGAAACTTCGTCGAATGCATCCGAAGGGTTTAATTTTCCGCCTTGCCATACCGTATCATGACATTTTTCCAAAGTTTTAATTAATTCTTCTCTCGAAACTACTTTTAAAGAATTTTTACTCTCTTTAAAACTCTTCTTTTCTTTTTTAAATCTAAATTTTGGCGTCTTGCCGTAAGAAACGGGAATATCAGATATAACATTTCTCTCTCTTTCCATAGAATCAAAATTGTCGATATCGAAAGCCGTTTGAGTGTTTCCAGCCACAGCCCATGCATATTTAGCTCTCAAACTATTTGCATTTCCAAAAACTTGTTCTATAGCCTGTTCAAATTGACTGTCGGAAATACCGTCTTTTTTACATTCTACTACTAAATAAGGCTGTTTATCGTTTCCTTTTTCATAAACTACTATATCCGCTAAATCTTCCGGCGTTCTTCTCGGAACGGTAACTTCAAAATCAATATCTTCCATATTATAACCGTAATCCAAAACCAATTTAACGAAAACATAAGCTCTAATTTTTTCTTCTGGGTCTTTATAATTATAATTCTTTTTTGATTTTACATTATAAAATATTCTCGTATGGTCTTCGTTAAAAGAAATTAATTTATTTTCAATTCCTTTTTGTATATAATCGTATTTAAAATGCACAGAAGTTTTGTTTATATCTTTCATATTTTGCCTTAATATTGATTATTAAATATTGATTATTAAATTTATAATATAATATCGACAATATATATATTTTCTAAATTATTTAATATAAAATTTATGGTCATATTTTATCCGTTTCGATTTGTTTAAAACCTATAAACTAAAAATTTTTATATTCAATAAATTAATCTCATGCCTTTATTTTGTTTATCTCTATCAAAGAATCGTTTTCTTTTAAAGAAGGGCTTGTCTTCAATATGCATACTATTCCGTCATAAGATGCTTTTATATCTTTTATTTTCTCTCCGAAATAATCTCTTATCTCGCCTACCGTATCTCCGCTTTTTACAAATTCTCCAACTTCAACCAAAGGATACCACATGCCAAAATCGATATCGCTTTTTATAGAACCGGTATAATTTAAAATTATTCTATCTTCCGTATCTTTTATTTTTTCGTTTTCAAGCATATTTAGATAAATCATAATATTTTTGATTCCGTTATAATGAACTTCCGTATTTATATTGTCAAGCAAACCGTTTTTGCCAGCTTCCGTAAGTATCGAAGGAACTCCCTTAAATGCCAATCTGCTATAAGCTCCTCCGTATTTATTTTTTTTATCCATTTCCGTTTCTATTATATATTTTATATTATAAACTTTTGCCATATTCCTTGAAATAAAATCTGTATTTTCATTGCCTACTATAGGAACATAAATGCAGTTAGCTATTTTTTCGGGAATATCTCCGCCATGAAGTTCTATACAATAATCTACATCTTTTAAAATATTATTCCAAAAATAATAATTCATGATTTCCGTATAAGTGCCTTTCTCTTCTCCGGGAAAAAGTCTTAAAGGATTTTTATTGTCTTTTGGAACTACGAAAGCCGCATTTTCTCTAAAAGCCGGAATATTATATATTGTGGTTATTATTAGTTTGCCTTTTATTTTTAATTTATTCGTTTCTATATCTTTCAATAATTTTATCGCAGCTTCTATACCGCAAAACTCGCTTCCATGCATTCCGCCTATTATCGCAAGAGTTGGACCTTCGGATTCTCCTTCGATATACGCTATTGGAAAAATAATATCTTCCTCTCCATATTTAAATTTTAAAATCTCTTTTTTTACTTTATTCAAAATATTCTCCTTAATTTTAATTTATTATTTAGAACATATTTTATTAAACAACATTTTTACAAACGGTATCAAAAAAATGCTTCTTCCAAAATAAAAAGCTAATAACGAAATCCAAAGTCCGTTATTTTTAAATTTATCGAAAGTAAAAAATAAAACCGATAAAAACAAGCATAAACTTAAAAAAGTGGATATGAATACGGGCTTATTAAAAGACGCTCCCGTAAAAATTCCGTAAAAAGTTAATCCTATCGCAGATACTATAGGATATAAAGCTACCCAAAAATAATATTTATAAGAATAATTTAAAACTTCCGCGTTATCCGTAAACAGATTGATAAAATTTTTATTAAATATCAAATATATCGAAGTCAAAATTATTATAAATATAAAAGAATATTTAATGTTTTTAAATATAGTTCCTTTTAATAAATTTAAATCTCTAGCCCCGAATGATTTTCCGCTGTAAACGCTCGAAGTGTTCGCTATGCCGTCAAACATATACGATATTACAGATTGAATTTGAATCAAAATCGAATTAGACGAAATCGCTATAGTTCCCAAAGAAGAGCCTTTAGCCGTAAATATATTTATTTGCATTATCAAACATACTGTTCTTAACATTAAATAAAGATTCGAATATAAAGAATCTTTAATCTTTGAAAAATTTCCTATTTTTTTGAAATTAATCTTTCCAAAATTTCCGTATTTAATTATAAATAAAATTCCTATTAAAAAAGAAACTATTTGAGAAATCAAAGTGGCAAAAGCTATTCCAAAAACTTCCATATTTAATATTAAAGCCAACACTACATCGAGAATCATATTTAAAACATTTCCCGTAATTTGCATTATTAAAGAGGCTTTTATCTTTCTTTGTCCCATAAGCCATCCTAACATAACATAATTTGAAAGTAAGAAAGGCGCTCCCCATATTAAAATATTGTAATAAATATTTAAAGAATCAAAAGCTTTAGTTTCCAAATCGAACGCTCTTTTACAATAAATAATTATAACTTTTTGCAAAATTAAAATTATAAAAGCTATAGTCAATGCCATATATAAAGGTTGAAAAAATGCAAAAGCCCTGTCTTCTTTTTTTTCGCTGCCAAAAGCTATTGCGCTTAAAGAAGTTGTATTTACTCTTAAAAAACCGAATACCCAATATATAGTGTTGAATACCACGCTTCCTACCGAAACGCCCGCTATATAAGAAGGGTCGTTTAATCTTCCCGCAACCGCAGTATCTACAGCTCCTAGTAAAGGCTGAGTCATAGTCGATAATACGAAAGGTATTAATATTTTTATATAATCTAAATCTTTTATTAAACGATTATAATTGAAATTAAAATTATAATTAAAATTATTAAGATTTTCAAGCATATTTTTCATTTTTCAAATTTCGTGATATATTTAGTATATCGAAAGCTTTAATTGAATTAAGCAATTTTTTAGCGTAGTCGGTTTTTACATGATTTAAATTTTTTATATTTTTAGCTTCTTCGATAATATTTCCATTGTTGAAAAACAAAACTCTGTCGCATAAATAAGTTATGGTAGACAAATCATGCGTAATAAAAATATAGGAGAATCTATATATTTTTCTTAATTTTATCAGATAATCCATAACTTGCGTTTGAGTGGAAACATCCAAAGAACTTACCGCTTCGTCAAGTAAAATAACTTTCGGATGAATCGCAACCGCTCTCGCTATGCATACTCTCTGAAGCTGCCCTCCGCTTAATTCATGCGGATATCTTTCTAAAAAACTTTCACTTAAACCTACATTATTCAATAATTCTATAGCCATATTTCTTCTGTTTATTTTATCAAGTTTTTCGCCCGTATTTATTATGTGGACATTTATAGCTTCGTCTAAAGCCGACATTACGGTAAATCTTGGATTGACGGAAGAAACATAGTCTTGAAAAACTACGCTTATATCATATTTTATATTTTTCGTTTTATATTTTTTCCCGTATAGTTTCATTCCGTCTATGGTAACCGTTCCTTTTTCTGGTTTATGAAGTCCTAAAATCACTTTCCCTAAAGTACTTTTACCGCTTCCGCTCTCTCCGATAATTCCCAAACATTCGCCCGTATTTAATTTAAACGAAACTCCGTTTAAAACGGTTTGCCTTTCTTTGCCGAATATTTTTTCTTGATTTTCTTTCCTAAAACTTACTCTTATATCTTTAGCTTCCAATAATGCCATGCTTATCTCTCCGTATTATAAACTATAGAATTAAATTTTTTCATTACAGCCATCCTTTTTGAAACCAAAGAATTAGTATAATCGTCTTTGCTATAAAAAATTATATCCGCCACATTTCCGCTTTCCAAAATTTTTCCTTCCTTCATTACTATCATTTTATCGGATATCTTGGCAAGTATTCCCAAATCATGCGATATAAAAATCATAGAAGCCTTATTTTCTTTTTTTATTCTTATAAATTCTTCCATTATCGAGCTTTGACTTATGGAATCTATGGCGGTAGTCGGCTCATCTGCCACCAATAATTTTGGTTCTAGCGATAAAGCTAAACCTATCATTATCCTTTGAAGCATGCCTCCGCTTAATTGATGAGGATATTTTTTTATCGTCTCTTTAGGATTTTTTATTTTCATTATTTCCAAAGTTTCTATACATTTTTTATATATATTTTCCTTATTAAGATTCGTATGTTCTGCAAAAGTTTCTTCCATTTGATTATATATTCTGTATAAAGGGTCGAAACATGTCATTGGGTTTTGAAGTATCATGCATATATCTTTGCCTCTTATCTTTCTCATATTTGTGGAAGATTCTTTTATTAAATCTTTTTCGTAAAATAAAGCTTCGCCGCTTATCTTAAAATTATTGTCAAGCAGCCCGAGTATAGATTTTATGGTTATACTCTTTCCGCTTCCGCTACTTCCCAATATTCCCAAACATTCTCCTTTTCTTATAGAAAAAGAAACATTATCTATTATTATTGAATATTTATTTTTTTTATCTTTAAAATAAACATTTAGATTTTTAACTTTTAAAATATATTTGTTCATAATAACCTCTTTTAAGTTCTGCTCTCTTTGGGGTCTAAAACATCTCTTAAAGCGTCTCCCAAAAGATTAAAAGAAGCGACCAAACAAACTATAGCTATTCCCGGAACTATCATCTGTTTTGGATTTGTAGTCATAACATTTTTAGCTTCGTTTAACATAGCTCCCCATTCGGGTATAGGCGCTTGAACTCCGAGTCCTAAAAAAGACAAAGTGGATATATTTAATATAGCCCAGCCCGTATCCAAAGTAGCCAAAACTATCATTTCGGACGATATGGACGGAATCATATGTTTAAATAATATAAAAGGAGAGCCAGAACCTATAGTTTTTGAAAATAGCACAAAATTTTTTTCTCTATATTTTAAAACATTAGTCCTTATCATCCTTGAATACCATGCCCATTTTATAAAGACATTCGCTATTATAACATTAGCTATATCGACTCCGAGCAAAGCTACCACCGCAAGTATCATTATCTGACTTGGAAACGAAAGCATAACATCGACTATTCGCATTATAATTTCGTCTACGACTCCTTTGAAATATCCCGCCAATATTCCCATTAAAGTTCCGAGTCCTATAGTTCCAAGCATCGTAAGAAGCGACAAAAATAAAGTGTATCTAACGCCGTATATCATTCTTGAAAATATGCATCTTCCGAGCTGGTCTGTTCCAAGCGGATATTCTTTCGAAACTCCCGCGAATTTATTTAATATATTATTAACATAAGGGTCGTTTGGAGCTATTAAAGGAGCGAATATTCCTATCAAGGCTATTATTAGTATAAACGATGAGCATCCCAAAGCTATTTTATTTTCTAAAAATCTTTTAAACATTATTAATCTCCTATTCTTAATCTCGGGTCTGCCAACCGTTGAATTATATCGAATATTAAATTAAAAAATACGAATAATATTCCCGTCATCAATATATAGGCTTGTATAACGGGATAATCCCTATTGAATATCGAAGCTATACATAATCTGCCGATTCCGGGCCAAGCAAAAACATTTTCCACAACTATAGTTCCAGAAATTAATTGAGGAATACTCATGCCTATTGCGGTAATACAAGATTGCAACGAATTTTTTAATATATGTCTAACGAGAATAATTCTCTGCTTTAATCCTCTAGCATTGGCGTATAAAACATAATCTTCTTTCATATTTTCAAGCATATTGTTTCTAATGAGTCTTATATAAGTCGATATATAAGTAATGGATATCGTAATAGAAGGAAGTATGGCATGAACCAAAGTCCCATTTCCGCTTGTAGGCAAAATGTCAAGTTTTATGCTTATAAGCCATATAAGTAAAAGCCCTATCCAATACGCGGGCATAGCTGTAGTTGCAAAAACGGAAAAACGAATTAATCTATCAAATAAACTGTCTTTATAAACGGCGCTAAAAAAACCTATCGGCAAACTCAAAACTACGACAAATATAAGAGAGAAAAAAGCTAGTTGCAAAGTGGCGGGCAAACATCTTGCAATCTCTCCGACTACCGTTCTTGACGGATTTGTATAACTTACTCCTAAGTCTAATCTTAAAAAATTAAATATCCATCTGAAATATCTTATAAAAAACGGGTCGTTTAATCCGAGTTCTTCGCGCATTTGTTCAACAGCCTCTTCCGATATTATTGGAATTTGCTGAACTCTTAAAACTACTTCCGCCGGGTCGGACGGTATTAAATTAATAAAGAAAAAACTTAAAAGAGTGATACCAAATAATAGCGGTATCGTAACTAAAACTCTCTTTATAATATAAGCTTTCATGTAATTTTTCCTTTTAACTTTAATTAAATTATAAATTACAAAACGGATTGTAAAAAATAACGATTAATTATTTAATTATTAATTTGCTGTGTCAAAATACATTAACCAAAAAGGCACTTCGTATTGAGTTTGCGCAAATTGAACATCTTTTAAATCCGAAGTATAAACGGCTTTATTGCATTCATAAGTCAAAGGTATATAAACCGCGTCATCATGAAGCCTTGTAAGAACGAAGTCGTAAAGCTCTTGTCTTTCTTTTTCGTCTACGCTTAAAAGTATTTTCGTTATGGCTTCGTCTATTTCTTTTTTGTCATACAAACCTTGTTGAGCCGCATAATCTCCGTAAACTCTTTGACGCATAGCAGCCAAAGAAGATTGAGGGTCGTAAGGAGAACCCCAGCAAATATTAAATATCATATCGAAATTACCAGCTTTCATATTGTCTCTATACGATTGTTCTTCCTCGCCCGTTATATTTATCTGAACTCCTATTTTGTAGTATTCCGCTTGCAAGTATTCGGATATAGTTTTTTCGGTTACGCTGTCGCTGTTATATAAAAGTCTCAAATTTAGTTTTTGTCCGTTTTTTTCTCTTATTCCGTCGCTTCCTACAATCCAGCCCGCTTCATTCAACAATTCTTTAGCCTTATCCATATTATATTCAAAAGGAACTAAATTAATATTGCAATACGGGATAGTTTTTGAAAATAAAGTGTCCGCCGGAGGCTCTAATCCGTAAAATATTCCGTCCGATATTGCTTTTTTATCGGTGGCATATTGCAAAGCCATTCTAACTTTACCGTCCGAAAGTATAGGATGCGTAGTATTTAATACTATCTGCCTCGTAGAAGTAGGTTCGGATAAAGACGATACAAATTTATCGCTGTTTTTATATTTATTAATGGCATCCGAATCCAACATATTTTTTCCGAATATCAAATCTATTTCTCCTTTTTCTAAAGCAAGCAATCTCGTTTGATTGTCTGGAATAACTTTTACCATTATACTTTTTATTTGAGGCTTTTCTCCCCAATAATTCGTATTCACTTCAAAAATAGCGTATTTGTCAGTATCGTATTCTTTCAAGATATAAGGACCAGTTCCTATATATTCGTTGACTCCGTTTTTTGTTGAACCGTTTTTCATAGCTTTAGGCGAAATCATAGCGAATGGGCGAGTAACTCCAAGCTCCGTTAACATAGGGTAATATGAAGAAGTTAAAGTAATTCTAAAAGTATAATCGTCAATAGCTTCTACTTTATCGAGTATATGCATCATTTCAAGCCAAGTATGTCTATCTTTATTTTCGAGTATAGCATCGAAATTGGCTTTTATGGCATTAGCATCGCAAATTTCTCCGTCCGAAAAATACACGCCTTTTCTAATATTAAAAGTATAAACTTTACCATCATCGGTTATTTCCCAATTTTCCGCAAGGCAAGGTTCGTAGCCATTCTTTCCTATATTAATCAAAGTTTCATAAAGCATTTCTTGAGCATACATTTCGCCCGCGTATAAATGAGGATTTAAATCTCTTATATCTCTGTAATTTACGAATATAAGTTCCTCGTTATTTGCTTTTCTTTCATTGGAAGCCGATTGACTACTAGAAGAACAACCGATTAAATTTATGAAGGCTATAATAAGTATCGAACTTAAAATTATTTTATAAAATTGTTTATTCATTTTTGAACAATCTCCTTAATTTTTTAGTATATATTTAAAATATGTTAGAATATTATAACAATTTTAAAATATTTGTCAAGAGTTTGAAATCACTTCCTGTAGGCGCACGGCGTTAGAGAGGCAATCCACATAAAATAGAATTCTAAATTTTTACATAACAAGGGGGTTTAACCCCTTGCGTTAATAAATTCAGAGAAAAGTATACAAGTAGTTTTTCCAAAAGTGACGCCTTTGGCTAACCCCTTGTGTTAATATTCATGATAAAACACACAAGGGGCTGAAGCCACCTTGTTATTAAGTAAAGTTAACAAATTATGATGCAGATTAATTCTATTCGTAAAAGTCCGTAATTGCAAGATTTATTTTACAAGGCGTGGAAATAAGAATAAAATAGAATTATCAACTCTCTAATAACAATGTATTTTTTAATCTTATTCTAATGCTAATAAGTTATATTAGATTATTTTGTCAATAGTTTATTTTATTTCTTTTTAGAAGATATAATAAAATTTATAAATATTCTTAATAATTTAATAGTAAGAAATTTCTTTTCCGAAGCCCGTATGAAAAATATCTCTTTTTGAATCGTATTTATAAACGATATTTCCTCTCAAAATTGTCATTAATATTCTCCCGCCTCTTTTAAATCCGATGTAAGGACTCCAAGATGCTTTTGTTATTATTTCTTCTTCTCTCATTTCAGATTCGTCGTTTAAATCTATTATCGTAAAGTCTGCGTCGTATCCTTCTTTTAAAATTCCTTTATTTTTTATGCCAAATATTTTAGCGGGATTTTCGCTCATAATTTTTGTTAATAATTTTAAATCTATCGAAGAATCTTTTACTTTTTTTAGCATTAATTCTAGCGAATGTTCTATCGAAGGAATGCCAAAGGTAAGTTTTTCAAGTTTTTCGGTTAAAAGATGAGGCGCATGGTCGGTTGCTATCGTATCTATAGTTCCGTCTTTTATAGCTTTCCATAAAGCTTCGTTATCGCTTTTTTCTTTTAATTGCGGTTTCATTCTCAAAAACATTTTGTTATTTTCATTAATACTTTCTGTATTTAAAAATAAATGGTGAGGCGTAGCTTCTCCGTATATTTTCATTCCCGTATCTTTAGCTTTTTTCAAAGAATCTATTTCGCTTGATAATGACAAATGACATAAATATAAAATCGTTCCCGTCCTTTTGGCAATTTCTATAGATTTGTCTGCCATTTTATCTTCCGCATGAACTGTCACGATTTTTGACGCTTCGAATAATTTTTCCAATATTTTATTGTCTTCTACAAGCATATTTCCCGTAGAAGCGTTAAGAAATATTTTAGTAGATGCCACTTCATTTTTAATTAATTTTATATCTTCGCTATTGTCGGTTTTGCTTCCTCCAAAATGAAAACCGTAATCCACATAAGATTTTCCTATCATCATTGATTTTTTTTGAATAAGATTTTCTTTCGTTATGGTATTTGGAATCGTATTCGGCATATCCAAAAATGTTGTAACGCCTCCTCTTGCAGCCGCCTTACTTCCAGAATTAAAATCTTCTTTATGAGTAAGCCCGGGTTCTCTCATATGAGTATGGGCATCTATTATTCCGCATATAACATAATTATAATTAGCGTCTATTATATTATCGTTATAATTTTTAAAATTGTTGTTTATATCTATTTTTTTTATTTTCTCATTTTCGATAATTATAGAAACGGGATTTTTATAATCTGTGATTTTAGCATTTTTTATTATCATAATTTATTTTATCTCTTTATTCCTATTTTATCTCTTTATTGCAATAATAACAAAAATCACCATAATCTCTTTTTGCAATTTTATTTTTCGTTTCTTCAAAGTGAGTGACGCAT
>CAZUEE010000004.1:29029-45674 GCA_964619175.1 uncultured Brachyspira sp.
ACCATAATCTCTTTTTGCAATTTTATTTTTCGTTTCTTCAAAGTGAGTGACGCATTTTTTATTTTGACAAACTATATTTTTATTTTCAATCGTTTGATAATCTATTTTTTTCTTTTTTGCCTTCGATTCTATCGTCCCCGTAGCGAGAGATAACATAGCCATTCTTATTGGAACTCCGTTTTTCGCCTGAATAAAATATTTAGCGTATTTTGTATTATCTAAATCTATATTTATTTCGTCGACTCTCGGAAGTGGATGCATTATTATCATATTTTCTTTGCATTTTCCGACTATAGTTTTTTTTGAAATATTAAAAGCATGTTTAACTTCATCGTATTCTTTTATATTGTCGAATCTTTCTCTCTGTATTCTCGTCATATATAAACATTCTATATCTTTCAATATTTCCTCGTAGTTATTTTTTTTATGATATTTGATTTTCGCTTGATTTAATTCTTTTAATATATAATCGGGTATTTGTATTATATCTGGCGCTATAAAATAAAACTCTCCGTTAAACATTTTTAAAGCTTTTGAAAGCGAATGAACCGTTCTTCCATATTTGATATCTCCAACAAAAGCGATTTTTTTATTTTCTATACTTCCAAGTTCTTCTCTTATAGTATATAAATCTAGCAATGTTTGACTCGGATGTTCGTTTGCTCCATCCCCCGCGTTTATAATCGGGCAGTCGGTAACTTCTTCTGCGAATTTTGCAGCCCCTTCGATATTATGCCTCATCACTATGAAATCCGAATAAGCCGAAACCATAATTATGGTATCTCTTAACGATTCTCCTTTTTTTATAGAACTTATATCCGGATTATCCAAAACCAATATTTGACATCCCATTTTATATGCTGCGGAATTGAAAGATAATCTCGTTCTGGTGGAAGGTTCGAAAAATATACTCGTCATTATTTTTCCTTCCATTATTTTTCTTCTTTTGTTTTCATTCATTCCGTCTAATTTTTTAGCCGTATCGAGCGTTTCTATAATTTCCTCTTTAGACATTTCTTTGATGCCTATAAAGTTTTTCATTTTAATTTAATCTCCTTCAATTTTAAAAAACTTAAACCTTAAAAAACTTAATCTTAATTTAAGATGAATGTAGGCATAAAAATAGGGAATGAAACAATTAATACTGTTTGCATTCCCCTTTGAGAATTCCAAATTCATAAAACTAAATAAATAAAAAATAATCGAATATTTTATAAATATATTATTCATTTTTATTCCGCTTTAATACGATTTTTCTTATTATATTATATATATTTCAAAAGTCAAGAGTTTTTATAATTTTTATAAAATTTTTATAAACGAAATAAAAATTGACAATTATTATTTGTTTAGTATAATTGATTAAAGTAATATCAAAAATTAACAGTATTTAAAATATGAATCAAGAAATTAAAGATTATATAAAAGAAAAATTAAAATATGTTCCCGATAAGTCGGGAGTATATTTTATGAAAAATGAAAAAAACAATATAATTTATATAGGAAAGGCAAAATCGCTTAGAAACAGAGTTCTCACTTATTTTAATAAATCGAATAAAGATGCAAAAACTACCGCGCTTGTAGAACATATAACGGATTTCGATTATATTATAACCGAAAACGAAGTCGAAGCTTTGATATTCGAAGCCGAAATGATAAGAAAGCATAAGCCTCATTATAATATACTTCTTAAAGACCAAAAATCTTTTCCTTTTGTGGCTATAACTAAAGAACATTTTCCAAGAATTATAAAGGCAAGAAATGTAATCGATAAAGATAACGCTAGTAAATATAAAAATTATTACGGACCTTATGTCGAGGCGGAAAAAGCGAGCAATATAATAAAATTTATAACGGATAATTTTAAATTCAGAAGATGCAAATACGATTTTCCGCTAAAGAGACCGATAAGACCATGTTTATATTATCATATAGGAAAATGCACAGCACCATGCGCAAATTTAATAAGCGAAGAAGATTATGATAAAATAGTCGAAGAGGCTTCTTTAATCTTGGACGGGAAAATCGACAAACTCGTTTCAAATTTAAAAAAAGAAATGTCCTCTTACGCGAAAAAATTGGAATTTGAAAAGGCTAAAGATATAAGAGACAAAATAGATATTCTTAAATCGATTGATGTCAAACAAAATATATATATTGAAGAAAGCGACAACATGGATATTTTGGGAATTTACGGAGAGAAGGGAAATTATATTATAGTGGTTTTGTCGGTTAAAGACGGAAAACTTGCCGATAGAAAAGATTTTTCTTTAAAGGATTCCTCAAATTTATCCTCTCTAAATGTAGATAGTAAAAACATCGAAGGATTTTCAATTTATTCGGATATAGTTTCGGCTTTCTTTACTCAATATTATATTTATGGTAATTTAATTCCAAATACGATATTAACCGAAGTAAAAATAAGAGACATAACCGTAATTAAAGATTATCTAAAAAAAATATCGGGCAGAACGGTAAAAATAAAATTCGATAAAACTAAAAAAGGTTTGATAAATATAGCCAACAATAATGCCAAACATCTCTTTGAGGAGAAAATTTTGGTAAAAGAAATTCCGTTGGGCATAAATAGACTTAAAGAAATATTCAAATTAAAAAAAGCGCCAAATATAATAGAATCTTTCGATATAGCGCATATTCAGGGAGCTTATACTATGGCGGGAATGGTTAGATTCGTTCAAGGAATTTCGGATAATAAAAATTATAGATTATTCAATATAAAAACCGTAGAAGGAATAGACGATTTCGCTTCGATTAAAGAGGCTGTTTATAGAAGATATAAGAGACTTAAAGAAGAAAATTTAAAATTCCCAGATTTGATTCTTATAGACGGAGGAAGAGGACAATTAAATTCAGCTATAGAGGCTTTAAAAGAACTCGATATAAAAGGTCAGCCCATAATGGCGTTAGCTAAAAAATTTGAAGAGATATATTTGCCAAATAGAGAAGAACCTGTTTTACTCGAAGATAATGAACCTGCAAGATTATTTTTGCAAAAAGTGAGAGACGAAACGCATAGATTCGTAAATACAAACCATGGCAAAAAAAGAAGTAGAGAGATGATTAAAAGTGAACTTGAAAGTATAAAAGGTCTTGGCAGAGGCGGTATAGAAAAATTATACGCTCATTTTATAAATATTGAGAATATAAAAAACGCTTCTTTGGACAGCATAAAAAATATTCCGGGAATAAGTTATAAAGTTGCAAGTAATATATACGAGCATTTTCATAAATAATCGATTTTTGATAAATTTATTTTTCCCTCGAAAGAATATCTCGCCTCGCCTTTCATGAAAACTTTTCCGTCTCTATAATCGAGAATTAAATCTCCGCCCAAAAGATGATTTAAAATTTTACTATCCGTCCTTTTGGTTATGAATCCCGCTACGCAAACCGCAGACGCTCCCGTTCCGCAAGCTAAAGTTTCTCCGCTTCCTCTCTCCCAAGTTCTTTGTTTTACTTCTCCTCTGTTTATTATTTCAACAAATTCTACATTAGTTCTGTTTGGAAATATAGAATTATTCTCGATTGATTTTCCAATAATGTTTATATCGATATTTTCTAAATCGTTTACGAATATCACAGCATGAGGATTTCCCATAGAAACGGCTGTAAATAAATATTCTTTTCCATTTATTTTTATCGGCTCGTCTATTACAGGATTTTTATTTATTGTGGTAGGGATTTTTAAACCTTCCAATATCGGAGAGTCCATATTTATTTCAACGGCATCGACTTTATCCTTTTTTATAAACAATTTAGCTTCGAGTATTCCTCTTAAAGTTTCAATTTTTAGAGGATTGTTTTTGTTTATTCCTTTGTCGTAAACATATTTTGCAACGCATCTTATTCCGTTTCCGCACATTTCGCTTTCAGAACCGTCAGCGTTAAACATTCGCATTTTTACAGAGGCTTTATCGCTCGGCATTATTAAAATTATTCCGTCCCCGCCAATTGAAAAATGTCTATCGCTTAAAACGGAAGCGTATTTTTTTGCATCTTCAATGGTAAAATCTTCTTTGAAACAATCTATATATATATAATCGTTTCCTATTCCATGCATTTTTGTAAATGATAAAATTTTGTCTGTCATAAATTCGTCCATTATTAGTTAATTTATTTTGTTTATTATAATTTTATTATGGAATTTAAGTTATGTAAATAAAATCGTATTGAATTATTTATTTCAATATTATATAATTTTGTTTATGTATATATTGGAATTATCAGAAATAGGAAAAGAAACGGTTTGGGGCGGAAATTCGCTTGCATCTTTATATTCAAAACCTTTTGAACGAGATAAAAATATAGGCGAAAGCTGGGAAATATGTGATTTGAAAGAAGATAAAAATATAATATCAAACGGAGAGTTTAAAGGAAAAACTTTATCATATTTGATTGAAAAATACGGAGAAGGATTTTTAGGTTCTAATTGCATAGAAGCCTTAAAAGACAAATATTTTCCGTTACTTATAAAATTTATAGACGCAAAAGAGAAATTATCCATACAAGTTCATCCAAACGAAGAATACGCCAATAGAAAACATAATAAACATGGAAAAAACGAAATGTGGTATATTATGGAAACGAAAAATAATCCAAAACTTTTGATAGGTTTAAAAGACGGAATAGATAAAGTTATGCTTAAAAATTTTATAGAAAATGATTCGGATAATGATTCCAATATAGAAAATATATTTAATTATTTTGAAGTAAAAAAAGGGGAAGCTTATTATATTCCAAACGGATGCATTCACGCTATACTTGGAGATATTATTATAGCAGAAATACAAACTCCAAGCGATATTACTTATAGACTATACGATTGGAATAGAGTCGATAAAAACGGAATGACAAGACAATTGCATATAGACGATTCTTTTAATGTAATCGAAAATATAGACGCTTTCAGATTAAAATCTCAAAAAATAAATAAATTTAAAGAAAAAGATTTAGAGATTAACGAAATATTTTCAAACAAATATTTTACTACGGAAGAATATATAGTTAAAAATAATTTTTCTTCCAAAACAAATTATAAAACTTTTGAAATAATTATTAATATAGAAGGAAACGGATTTATAGAATCGGATATAAAGGACAATATTGTAAAATTAAGCGCGGGAAAAACCGTTCTTATTCCCGCAAGTATGGGAAATTATAGAATTAAAACCGACAGCGAAATTAAATTTTTAAGAGTTACCGTTTGAGTTTATAAGGTTTTATTGATGAATGTTATAGAATTGAAAGATGTATATAAAAGTTTTGGCTCACAAAGAGTATTGAACGGAGTTAATCTTACCGTTAATAAGGGCGAGACTTTGTCGATTATAGGAAATTCGGGATGTGGTAAAAGCGTTCTTATAAAACATTTAATAGGTTTATTGCAACCCGATTCTGGCACTATAATTGTGGAAGGACATGATATTAATAAAATTTCGGATAACGAATTGACGGAAATTCGCAAAAAATTCGCTATGGTTTTTCAAGGAGCGGCGCTTTTCGATTCTTTAAATGTTTACGAAAATGTGAGTTTCGGACTTAGAAGAATCAATAAAAATATGTCCGAAAGTAGGATAAAGAATAAAGTTGCAGAAGTTTTGGATATGGTTGGAATGCCGAATATAGAAAAAAAGATGCCTTCGGAACTTTCCGGCGGTATGAAAAAGAGAGTCGGTTTGGCTAGAGCGATAGCCATGGACCCTGAAATTTTGCTTTATGACGAACCCACTACCGGATTAGACCCAATTATGTCTAGAATAATAGACGATTTAATAGTGAAAATGCAAAGTTTACTTAATGTTACGAGTATAGTTATTACTCATGATATGACTAGCGTTTTTAGAATGGCGGACAGAGTCGTAATGCTCTATGACGGAAAAATCATAGAGGGAGGAGACCCCGAACATTTGCATGAAATAGAAGAACCGCATTTAAAATTCTTTTTTATGAGCAGTATAGCAAAAAAGGGCGACGATATAGAAAAGGTAAGACCTGAAGATTAATTTTTAATATTTATTTAAAGAGGCATAAATGAGAAACAAAATAAAATTGGGAATATTTTTTATATTGACTATAATATTATTCATAATTTCAATAACGATACTTGGAAATTTAAAATTAAAAGGCAACGGATATAGAATATATGTGGATTATATATTTATAGGCGATTTGTTGGTAAATGGTAAAGTTTCATACAGAGGCGGCGGAATAAATATAGGTTTTATCGAAGATATAAAAATTAATCCGGATGGCACTATAAGAGTAACTTTATTTATAACCGATAGAAAGGTTATTTTACCAGAAGGAACAAGATTTTCCATACAAACGGTTGGATTGGGTTTGGGAGAAAAATATATAATGGCTACTCCTCCAACCATAACCACCGAAGGACTTAAAAGTTTGCCTCCAGAAAGCATAGTTAAAGGAGTAGAACCTTTTAGTTTGGAAAATACTTTAGGTTCTATAGGAGATATAGGAAAAGAACTCAATTTGGACGAGTTTACGAGTATTATTACAAATATGTCTACGACTATAGAACTTATAACAAAAATAATAAATACTAACGAAGCTGAGATTAGCGAAATAATTTCAAATGTTAATAAAAGTATAGAAAATATAAGCGTTATAAGTAAAGATTTGTCTTTTATAATCGCCGATGTTCAGAGAGGAAAAGGAGCGGTTGGAGGTTTAATGAAAGACACAAATTTGCAAACCAATGTTTCTCAAATAATAAATAATTTAAAAATATTTAGCGAGAAAGTGCGGGATAATCCTTCCGTTTTATTATTTAGAGAAACTCAAACGAATAGATAAAGTTTTTTATTTTAATTTATTTTATTTGAAGGGAGATTTTATTATGAGTTTATTCAATCTTAAATTTAATCTTAATAAGAACAAAAATGAAAACGATAAAAAATATAGAATAATAGAGCGCGAGATTAAAAAATTTTCAAAATCGAAATTAAATAAATGTTTGAAAGACGCGGAATATATAGCCGTAAAAGCGGGCAAATATTCTTTAAAATATTTCGGCACTCCAAGAAAAGTATCCAAAAAAGGCAAAACGGATTTATTTACGGAAATAGATTTAAAAAACGAAGAGACTATAAAAAAATATTTGTTAAAACGATATCCTAAATTTGCTTTTTTAGGAGAAGAATCGAACAGTTTTGAAAATAAAGATTTTTCTTGGATAGTTGACCCTATAGACGGAACGAGCAATTTTGTTCACGGTTATCCTTTTTATTGCGTTTCGGTAGGTTTGGCTTATAAAGGAATTCCGATATTGGGAGTCGTTTACGCTCCTTTAACCGACACCGTTTATAAAGCTCATGCAAAATCAAAAGCCTATAAAAACGGAAAAGTTATTAATGTAAGTTCGAGCTCTAAATTAATAGAATCTCTCATTATTACGGGATTTTATTATAATGCCTCTACAGACGAGAATTTTTTAAACAACAGGATGATAGATTTTGCAAGTATGGTAAGAAAAAGTTTGGCGGTTAGAAGAGACGGTTCGGCTGCTTTGGATATATGTATGGTAGCGGAAGGTTCGGCGGACGGTTTTTTTGAATACGGACTCTCCGCTTGGGATATATGCGCTTCTACCATCATACTTAAAAGAGCGGGAGGAATCGTTACAAATATAAATATGAAAGAATACGATATTTTTTCAAAAAAACAGTATATAGCGAGCAATAAAAAAATACATAAAGAGATGATAAAAACTCTTGAATAAGTTTTTAATAAATGTAAAATATACGATTATGATTAATTTTTATTAATAAAGTTAAGGAATGAATTTTTATGATAGTTGAAGGTAAAAAAGGACATGTCGTTCAAGTTGTCGGTTCTACCTTGGATGCAGAATTTGAAGAAGGACATTTGCCAGAAATATTAAACGCGCTTTATATAGACAAAGAAGTAGAAGGAGTCCAAAAACATGTTGTATGCGAAGTTCAGCAACATTTGGGCGGCGGAAGAGTAAGGGCAATCGCTTTGGAATCCACAGATGGAATTTCGAGAGGAGACGATATTATAGATTCGGGAAATCATATAATGGTGCCGGTTGGAAACGAAACTATAGGAAGAATATTTAATGTATTGGGAAAAACCGTAGACAAAGGCGAACCCATAGAAGCCAAAGAATATCGCTCCATACATTCCACCCCTCCAAGATTCGATGTCCTCGAGCCCAAACTTGAAATATTTGAAACGGGAATAAAGGTTATAGATTTGCTTGCGCCTTATATTAAAGGAGGCAAAACGGGATTATTCGGGGGAGCCGGAGTGGGAAAAACCGTTTTGATAATGGAACTTATACATAATATAGCGAGCGAACATGGAGGATATTCTGTATTTGCCGGAGTAGGCGAAAGAACGAGAGAAGGAAACGATTTGTGGTCGGAGATGAAAGAATCGGGAGTTATAAATAAAACTTGTCTTGTTTACGGACAGATGAACGAACCTCCGGGAGCGCGTTTAAGAGTGGCTTTAACCGCCTTAACTATGGCTGAATATTTTAGAGATTCCGCAGGATTAGATATTTTATTATTTATAGACAATATATTTAGATTTACTCAAGCGGGAAGCGAAGTGTCGGCTTTACTTGGAAGGATGCCGTCAGCTGTGGGCTATCAACCTACTTTGGCTACGGAAATGGGAACTTTACAAGAGAGAATAACTTCCACTAAAAACGGTTCTATTACTTCCATACAGGCTGTTTATGTTCCGGCGGATGACCTTACCGACCCCGCTCCAGCGACGGCTTTTTCTCATTTGGATGCCACGACCGTTTTATCGAGAGATGTTAGCGAAAAAGGAATATATCCTGCGGTAGACCCTTTAGCTTCCACAAGTAGAATATTAGACCCTTTGGTTTTGGGAAACGAACATTACGAAGTGGCAAGAAATGTGCAGAATATACTTCAAAGATATAAAGATTTGCAAGATATTATAGCGATACTTGGAGCGGATGAACTTTCCGAAGAGGATAAATTAACTGTTTCGAGAGCAAAAAAAATAGAACAGTTTTTAAGTCAGCCTTTCTTTGTGGGCGAGCAGTTTACGGGACTTCAAGGAAGATATGTAAAAATAGAAGACACTATAAGAAGTTTTAAAGGAATATGCAACGGAGATTATGATGATTTACCCGAACAGGCTTTTAGATTTGTTGGTTCTATAGAGGAAGCGGTGGCAAAAGCGAAAACTATAACCGGTTAATTTATTAAAGTAAAAAACGGTTATTTTATACCGATAATATATATACTAAATTTTACAGGGCGATAATATGCTGTTTCAAACGAACGAAAATATTTTAAGGAAAAGACTCAAAATTCTTATGCCTATTTCTTTTCTAATAAATGCCGTTATAAGTATATCTTTATATTCGGTTATGTTAATGTTTATTTACGAACAGAGTAGTCCTTTAAAAAGATATATGTATTTTTTCATGGGAGCGGTTGCAATCGGAATAGCGATAAGCATATTTTACGATTGTTTGCGTGTCGAAAGAGGAAAATTCGCTCCTTTGGGAATTCTTTATATATTGAAAACGGGCGGCGCTTTTATACTCGTAGCTTTGATAACATATCCTTTCTATTTAAGGGACGGTTCGGTGACTTTATTCGAGCTGTTCAATTTAAGGTTTATAATGGTTATTTTCTGGATGAATTTTGCCATGTCCATATCTTATATATTTTTTCTTATATGGGCTAAACCTTTATACGAAAGAACGGGTAAAAAAGAATATTATCTTCCGATGGTTTATAGTATAGTTCCTCCTTGTATGGCTTCCGTTATTTTAATTATCACAATATTAAACGGAGTTCATTATAGAAATTCGCTCAATTATTACAGAGAAAATAATACTATAGTCAATAAAGAATATATAAGCGACGCTGCCACATCTATTTACGATGAAATTAATAAATATGTGAATATTGGAAGAGATGTTTCATATTATTTGAGAAATATTTCAAGCTATGGAGAAACTTTCAACCAATACGGCGATTTTTTGTCAAGATATTTATATAACAGATATGGAAATGAAAACAATATAAACGCTTTTTATATACACTTGTCGGATTTTGGAGCAAATCGAATAAATATTAACGATTTGGTTTATACTAACGCTCAAAATCTAAATATAATTTTTACTAGAGACAATAATTATTCTTTTAGAATAAATACAAACAATAATTTGACTATTCCAGAAGTAGAATTAAACGGAAATAATCAGAAAATAAATATTATTAGAGATTCGGAATATTTTTATATATACAACCCGATAATTTATAACAATAATCAAATAGGATTTATGGCTTTGGAAGTAAAATCTTCCATTTATACGGATTTATTAAACGATTATTTGAATCTTAATATATTTATGGCAGATGAAGATTTTAATATAGACGCTTTTAATAAAATGAATTTTCTTAACGCTCTTCAAAGCGTATTGAATAATCCAACGACTTCTTGGGAATTAAGAGATGAAAATAACAATAATTATTTAAATAAGATTTCGGATTCTAAAGTAGTTTTAAATGAAAATTATAATTTATTTTTCGTTAAATATTTATTATTCGACAATATTTATATAATCGGTGTTTGGGAAAATATAATTCCATACAAAATTAATATGAATTTCAGAAACACTATTTTGATATCGTCAGTAACTATATATTTTGGATTAATCGTATTTTTGCTAATACTTTTAATCGTAATTTTTATTGCAAGAAGAACCTACACATCCGCAAAAAGAGTTGCCGACACATTGAGCGAAGGAACGGGCGATTTAACAGTTCGACTTCCAATTGTTAATATAGATGAGACGGGAGAATTGGTATATTCTTTCAATAAATTCTTGGATAAAATTCAAAGTATTATAGTAAATATTAAAGAAAATACTTATGTATTGACGGGAAGCGTTCAAAATATTCGTTCTTCTATAAATATAGGAGTAAGCGATTTTGAATCTTTAAATAAAGAGTTTAAAAACGAAGTGGCAAATTCAAATAAAATAGCGGAATCTTCCTCGAATGCTGCAAGAGTTAGTTTTATGCAAAGAACGAGAATCAATTCGGTAAACGAAACTATAAGACAGCTTTTGGACAATATAAACGAGATAAACGAGAAAATGAAATTGCAAGCGGATGCCATTAATAGAACGAGCACATCGGTTCAGCAGATGATGGCAAATATTATAACGGTGAGTCAAGGTTCGGCTAAAGCAAACGCTTATTCGAGAATATTTGACGCCGAAGCGAGAGACGGAGGAAATATATCCGAGTCGGTTGCGGATTCTATTCAAGGAATTAAAGATTATTCTAAACAAATAACGAACATTACGCAGGTTATTCACAATATTTCTGAGCAGACTAACCTTTTGGCTATGAATGCGGCAATTGAGGCGGCGCATGCGGGAGAATACGGAAGAGGTTTTACCGTAGTAGCCGAGAAAATTAGAAAATTGGCGGAAGATACGGCGAATAATTCGATTATAATTAGTGAGCTTATAGAAGAGACTATTCAATCTATAGAACAAACCGTGTCTTTGGTTGCAAAAAGTGCCGAGTCAAGCTATAAAATAATGGAAAGTTCAAACATGCTTACGGAAGTTATATCCTCAATATCGACTGCAAACGAAGAATTGGATTTAGGAAGAAGAGATATTTTAAATAATGTTTCAAATTTAAATAGTATAACAAAATCCGTTCAAGAGCTATCAATTAAACAGATGCAAATGAGCTCCATAGTAAGTCAAAATATTTCCGGCGTGGATAAATTAGCCGAGGATGTAGTTAATGTAGTTAATGACACCGAAAGCGATGTTAAAGTTCTTTTAGGTTCTATCGAAAATGTAGCTCAATTGTCCAACTCTACCGTAGACAGTATGGAAAATATGGATAAGAAAATTAAAGAATTGCAATATATTTTCTTGCAATTATATAAATTGGTTATATCTTTCAAAACCGAAAAAACTGAAGAGGAAATAAAAGAAGAAATAAAAAAACAGAATCTTTTGGATAAAATTAGAATTAAACTTGAAAAAAGGTCTAAAAAACATAGAGAAAAAGAAATTAAGAAAAGTCAAAAAGAAAATGTAAGTCGATTATGATTAAAAAAAATTTTATTTTAATATTTAAAATATTTATTTTTAATGTCGTTTTTTTTAATACGATTTTTATCAATGTGGCGTTTGGGGAAATATCGCATAAATTTTATTGGAATTTGGAAACGGGAAAAAGAATAGAATCCGTGAAAACTGCCGATGTAGAATATTATGAAAACGGAATATTGAAAAGAAATTATAAAGAAAGAAATATAGTAGATTTAACGGTTATAGGGAATGCTCCGAAAGGCGGATTTAGAGTGAGCGGTTTATTTAAAGTGTTTAGAATGCTTAAAGACGACTCTGTTTTTCATTTGGACGAAGAATATAAAAGCGATTTTATAATTTACTCCAACGGAAAATTCGAAGTGCCTTCGCATTATTTTATGCCAAATGTGAGACATATACCGACATTTCCAGATAAAGAAATTTCTCAAGCCGAATCTTGGGAAGCCGAAGCCGTTGAAATAGTCCGAGTAAGCAACGCTCCAAACCTTAATATGATTTTGTCTTCCGATTATATTTTTTCAAATGTCGAAACAAATTTAGAAGGAGGCAGCAACGCCGTTATTCAATATCATGTTATGATTGATAAAGATTTACTTCAAGCTAGACTTTCGAGGAAAGGTTATCCGCAAAGAATATACGGATTTAATTATGGAACTTTTTTATGGGATATGGAAAAAAATATTCCGTTCTCTCAAAGCGAAAGATATCAAATACTTTTTGGATACGGAAAAGAATTATCTTACGCAAGTTTGCAATATAAAATGAATATTATAAGTTCTTATAAAATATACGATTCTATCTCTCAAGAAGAAGAGGAAATAAATAGAAAAGAGCTCGAGGATAATTTGAATAATGATGGCAATATTACAGTCGATACCGTTCCCGAAGGTTTGGTTTTAAGACTCGGCGAGATTTTATTCGACACCGATTCGTATACTTTAAAAGAAGAATCGAAAGAAACCATAGACAATATTATAGAGGCTATAAAAAAAAGTTATCCCGACAGAGAGATAATAGTTAGGGGACATACGGACAATGTCGGGAAAGAAGAATATAATAAAACTTTATCCGAAAGAAGAGCGAAAACTGTAGCCGATTATATTTTGCCGAATCTCAATCATGATAAATTATCCTATAGCGGATTCGGAGATAAAGAGCCTATAGCTTCCAACAATACAGCAGAGGGAAGAAGAAAAAATAGAAGAGTCGACATTATAATCAAATTAAGATAATCGTTTATTTTAAATCTTTTATTTAAATTTTTTACTTAAATTCTTTAAGGTAATTTTTTATATCCGAAACCAAATCACTTATTGAATTTTTATTTAAATAATCTATTTTCTTTCCGTAATTTTCTAAAAATATTTTATCATCTTCTGTTTGAGTATTTTTTGAAGATAAAATTTTTCTCAACATAAGCATCATTAAAGCATGATGAAATTTTAATTTTGAAAAATCTATAACACCTCTTAAAAAATAAAAAGTTATATTTTCTTTTTCTTTAGGTTTGAAATTTTTATTTATCGCATCTTCGTATAATTCTTTATATTTTGTATTTCCGTTTCCGACTATAACGCAATAGATTTTTTTGTTTTCGAACTTTTCTAATTTTTTATAAAAATTTTTAAAACTTTTATAAACGGTTAATTTGCTAGCGTATAAAGCGCCCGCAAATATTATAATCTCGTAATTTTTCAAAGTTTGAGACGATACATTATCCGCTTCGAATATGTCGGCATGAAGTTTGTCGGATATCCATTTTGCATAAGTTCTTGTCGTTCCGTATACGCTTTTATATACCACCGCTGCATTCGGCATAATCTCTCCTTTTTAATTTTTTACTATTATAAACGATTAAAAAAAATTAGCAAAAAAAATATTAATAAAAAAAATAAATTATTATTGACATTTTTTTAAAATATATTATTATAAATTCAAAATAATTTAAGGCGATTATTATGAATATCGTATATAAAAAAATATTGCATTATATATTCTTATCGGAAGATTCTTTGAGGCGTTAATCGCCCGCATTTAAATTTATCTAAATTAATCTATTAAATAAATAAAGTAAAAATGAAAACAAAAAATAAAATTTATTATTTATATCGGAGCGTTTAAAATGACAAAAGTATCTGTAAAAGTATCAGTAATAGGAGCGACCGGATATGCCGGAGCGGAATTGATAAGATTATTGCTTTCGCATCCTAAAGTGGAATTAAAAAACATTTCTTCAAAAAGTTTTGTTGGAGAGACTATGGGTAAAATATATCCTAATTTAAATAAATATTGCGACAAAATATTAACGGACGAAAATTTGGCGTTCGAAGACTCGGATGTTGTATTCGCTTCTTTGCCCGCCGGTTTAAGCGACGAAATAGCCAAAAAATGTTTTGAAAAAAATATATTGTTTATAGATTTGGGAGCGGATTTCAGACTAGCAAACGAAGAGGATTATAAAAAATGGTATAAAAACGACTATAAATATAAAGAGCTTCATAAAGAGGCGATTTATTCGATTCCCGAAATCATTAAATACGATAATTTTTATAGTAAAAAAGATTTGAAAAACGCTAAAATAATAGGAAATCCCGGATGCTATCCCACTTCCATAGGTTTGGCATTGACTCCCGCGCTTGTAAATAAAATAATAGAAAAAGAAGATATAATAATAGATTCAAAATCTGGCGCGACCGGAGCGGGAAGAGAGCTTACTTTAAATACTCATTTTGCGGAATGCAACGAAACATTTTCTCCTTATAAAATCGCCGAACATAGACATATTCCCGAAATAGAGCAGACTTTATCCAATATTTACGGAGAAAATATTAAAATTACTTTCGTTCCACATCTGCTTCCGATTAATAGAGGAATACTCTCCACTATATATACGAAATTAAAAAATAAATATAACTCTTTAGAAAATATTTTTAATATATATAAAAATTTTTATATATATTCTAAATTTGTAAGAGTATTAAATATTGGAAATATTGCAAATGTGAAAAATGTAAAATATTCCAATTACTGCGACATATCTCTTCACATTGACGAAAGGACGAATAAATTAATAATAATTTGCGCTATAGACAATATGGTTAAGGGAGCAGCTGGGCAGGCTATACAAAATATGAATATAGCTTTGGGTTTTGAAGAAGAGACGGGACTTAATATGATTGCCCCCGCTTTCTGATTTACGAATCTTGTTTTATAAAATTGATTAAAAAAGGATAGTAAAAATGAAAAACAATAAAACGAATAATACGATAGAAAAAGATATAAAAAAAATAAAAGGGGGAGTTTGCGCAGCTAAAGGTTTTTTGGCAAACGGAATTTACTCGGGAATAAAAAAGAAAAAAAATTCCAAAGACTTGGCTATTATTTACTGCGACAATATATGCAATGCGGCTGCGGTTTATACTCAAAATAAAGTTCAAGGCGCTAATATTATAGTGAGTAAAGAACATTTGAGAAACGGTAAAGCCAAAGCGATTATATGCAATTCGGGGAATGCAAATACATGCAATAAAGACGGAATCGAAAAGGCAAAATCTATGTGTAAAGCCGTTTCAAGATATTTAAATATAGACGAAAGAGATGTCGTAGTCGCTTCTACAGGAGTGATAGGAGTTCCTTTGCCCATAGAACCGATATTAAAAAATATTAAACCTTTGATAGATAAAGCCAAAAATTCCATAGAATCTTCCAAAAATGCGGCAAATGCCATAATGACTACCGACACTTTTATTAAAGAAATAGCTTTTTCTTTTAAAATCGGCGGAAAAGATGTAAAAATCGGAGGAATAGCGAAAGGAAGCGGAATGATTCATCCGAATATGGCTACATTACTAGCTTTTATAACTACAGATGTAAATATAAGCGGTAAATTGCTCAAAAAAGCTTTAAGGGAAAATATTAAAAATACTTATAATATGATTAGCGTAGACGGAGACACTTCCACAAACGATATGGTTGTCGCTCTTTCAAACGGCGAGGCTCAAAATCCAATAATAGATAAAGAAAATGAAAATTATAAAATATTTTGCAAGGCTTTAAATATGGTTAATACTTATTTATGCAAAGAGATAGCGAGAGATGGAGAAGGCGCTACAAAATTGATAGAATGCGAAGTGATTAATTCCAAAGATAAGGAAACGGCGAGAAGAATATCAAAATCTATTATATCTTCAAATTTATTAAAGGCGGCGATTTTTGGATGCGATATGAATTGGGGAAGAATAGCCTGTGCGATAGGATATGCAGATTGCAAATTCGATATTAATAAAGTAGGAATAAATGTTTCTTCTAATTTTGGAAGTATGGATGTTTTTGAAAAAGGTTTCGGTTTGAAATTTGACGAAAAACGCGCTTTGAAAATTCTTAAAGAAAAGGAAATTAAAATAACCATAAATATGAACTTAGGAAAAAATAAAGCGACCGCTTGGGGATGCGATTTAACTTACGATTATGTGAAGATAAACGGTTCTTATAGAAGTTAGACAA
>CAZUEE010000004.1:45774-48263 GCA_964619175.1 uncultured Brachyspira sp.
TGCGATTTAACTTACGATTATGTGAAGATAAACGGTTCTTATAGAAGTTAGACAAAATAGAGTTTAAAAATTTTAAAAAATTAAAAATATATTAACGAGGGATGAAAATGAACAATATTGAAATAGCGAATAAAGATAAGGCTTTTATTTTAAATCATGCTCTGCCGTATATACAGAAATATAAAGATAAAACCGTAGTCGTTAAATACGGCGGAAGCGTTATGGAGAATCCAGAATTAAAAAAAACGGTTATGCATAATGTCGCCTTGCTTTCCACTTTAGGAATTAAAGTCATAGTAGTTCATGGCGGAGGAAAAGACATAACCGAGATGTTAAATAAAATAGGAAAAGAATCTAAATTTATAAACGGATTAAGACATACCGATAAAGAAACGGCGGAAATAGTAAAGATGGTTCTTGCAGGCAAAGTTAATAAAGATTTGGTTTCTCTTCTTCAAAGTTGCGGCGGAAGGTCGATAGGAATATGCGGTATAGACGATTATATGTTTAAAGTAAAAAGGCATGAAAACGAAGATTTGGGTTTTGTGGGAGAAATAGAAGATATAGACACAAATTTAATAGAAACGATTATAAACGGAAAATATATACCGATAATAGCTACTGTAGGATGCGACAACTTGGGGAATATTTACAATATAAACGCGGACACGGCAGCTGCGAAAATAGCAGAAAAAGTAAACGCCGAAACTCTTATATTTATGACGGATACTCCGGGACTTCTGAAAGACAAAGATGACGAATCTAGTTTAATAATCAAGATTGAAGTTAATAGTATAGACAAATTGATTGATAGCGGAAGCATTTCTGGAGGAATGATTCCTAAAGTTCAGCATTGTATAAACGCCGTGAAAAACGGAGTAAATAGAGTGTTTATTATAGACGGCAGAATTCCGCATTCTATATTGATAGAGATGTTTACGGACGAAGGAATAGGGACGATGTTTTATAAAGATTGATAAAATTAATTAAAATTATTAAATAAGGATAATATAATGAATAATAAAAAAAATATTAAAAACGATAAAAATAATTTGAAAAAAGAATATATAAAAAAAAGTAAAAAATATTTGGCAAATACTTATGCAAGATTCGATTTATTGCTTGAGACGGGGAACGGTTGTAAATTATACGATACGGACAAAAAAGAATATATCGATTTGGGAAGCGGAATAGGAGTAAACAGTTTAGGATATAAAAATAAAAATTGGATAAAAAGCGTAACGAATCAATTAAATAAATTGCAGCATACTTCCAATTTATATTATAATAAGCCATGTATAGAACTTGCACAAAAATTATGCTCTATAACGAAATTCGACAAAGTTTTTTTTGCAAATTCCGGAGCGGAGGCAAACGAGGCTGCTATAAAATGCGCTAGAAAATATTCTTTTCTAAGATACGGTAAAAATAAAAGAAGCAATATAGTTTCGTTAAAAAATTCTTTTCATGGAAGAACTATGGCTACTATTTCGGCGACCGGTCAGGATATATTTCATAATTTCTTTTTTCCTTTTTTGGAAGGATTTTTATTTGCAAAGCCGAATGATTTGGAAGATACGATTTCAAAATTAAAAAACAATTCCTGCGCCATAATAATGGAACTCATACAAGGAGAAGGCGGAGTTATTCCTTTGGATAAAGAATATGTTAAAGCCGTTAGAGAATATTGTAATAAAAACGATATTTTAATGATAATAGACGAAGTTCAAACGGGAGTCGGCAGAACGGGTAAATTTTTATGCTCTGAGCATTTTAATTTGAAGGCGGATATAATAACTTTGGCTAAAGGTTTGGGAGGCGGGCTTCCAATCGGCGCTATGCTTATGAATAAAAAATGTTCAAATACCTTTATAGCAGGCGACCATGCCGCAACTTTCGGCGCTAATCCAGTCGTTTGTTCGGGCGCTTTGGAAGTTCTTAAAACTATAGATAAAAATATGCTTAAAGAAATTACCCAAAAAGGAAAATATATAAAAAATAATTTGATGAAATTGGATAATGTTAAAAGCGTAGACGGAATCGGACTTATGCTTGGAATCGAACTTAAAGAGGGATTAAACGCAAGAGAGATTGTGGAAAAATGCATTTCCAAAGGAATAATTCCATTAACTGCAAAAAATAAAATAAGATTGCTTCCTCCTCTTACTATTTCGCAAAAAGATTTGTATAAAGCAATCGATGTTTTAAAAGAATGTTTATCTTAAAAGAATATTTATCTTAAAGAACGCGTTATTTTTTGCAAATTGCTTCGGGCAATCTCTTTATATTGCATTGCAAGATTTATTTTACAAGGCGTGGCAATCCACACAAAATAAAATTATTAACTCTAATAACAAGAGGCTTTCGCTTCTGCGTCCCTACGGGAAGCCCCTTGTGTGCATTTAAAAAATAAAATCGTCATGGGAAAGCTATAAAAATAAAAAAAGACGCTTCCAAATAATGAAAGCGTCCTTAAATATTATTCAATT
>CAZUEE010000005.1:0-41148 GCA_964619175.1 uncultured Brachyspira sp.
GACTACCAAATGTTATGACAAACCGATTGTTATTAGTTTGAGTAATTTATTTAGAGTTTTATTTTTAATTAGCGCAAATGGAAACGACAAGTTTATTAGGATATTGGGCTTAAAAATATTTTTCAAAAGGAGGTCGTTAAATAATGCTTAATGAAAAAATAAAATTAGCTTTCGATTCTACGACTTTACTTTGGAATATCAATTCGAATATAAACAGAAGCGGATTATTTTTTGTGGCATATAATGTAGCCAAATTATTTTTGCAAAAAGATGAAATAGAAATATACTTTTATATACCGAAGAGTAAATATAAATCTCTTAAAAAATGTTTGGAAATAACTTTTACGGACAATAAAATAAATATAATTTCTGAAAATTCAAAAATATGGTTTGATATAGATATTTTCTATTCTCCACTTTATAACATTCCTCGTTTTATAGAGAATATGGAGCATATAAAAAAATATACGACTTTACATGACGCTATGTATAATATATTTCCAGAACTTTTTAATGAAAAATATATATTTTGGTATAAAGTTTTATTAAAATCAATAAATAAAAAAGATTATTATTTTTCTGTATCTGAAAATACTAAAAGAGATTTTATAAAATATGCACCACAAATTAACCCCGATAATATTTTTACGATTCATTTAGGTATAAAAGATAATTTAAAATATTTAACTATAAACAAGAAAATATTAAATAAATATAATATAACCAAAGAATATATATTTAGTTTATGCGCCATAAATCCAAGAAAAAATTTAATAAGGATAATAAGAAGTTTCTTCAAGTTTTTAGAAAAGAATAATATTGACGATATGGTTTTTGTATTAGGCGGTCCAAACTCCGAAGATTTTATGGATAAGTTTAACACCGAAATATCGCAATATAAAGACAAAATAATAAAAATAGGATATGTTTCAGACGAAGATTTGCCTTATTTATATAGCGGTGCAAAATGGTTTGTTTACACTTCACAATATGAAGGTTTCGGACTTCCGCCTTTAGAGGCTATGGCTTGCGGTTGCCCGGTAATAGTTTCAAATAATTCTAGTTTGCCCGAAGTTGTAGGCGATGCGGGAATAATGATAGATTATGATAGTGACGAACAACATATAGAAGCATACGAAAAATATTATTTTAATGAAGAATATAGAAAAGAAATGTCTAAAAAAGGTTTGGAGCGTTCTAAGTTATTTTCTTGGGATAAATGCGTTTCGGAAATGTTAAGAGTAATGAGAGATAATCTTAATTTGGAATTAAAGAATAGAATTCGCTTTATCAAAACAGAAGATTTAATTTATTTTAAATTATTTGGATTGTTGATTGTTTTACCAAGATTAAAGAATATATTTAGTATTATTAAAAGCGAAGATGAAAGATTTACTATAATAACGATATTTGGAATAAAGGTTGCTGTTTAAGAATAAAAAATTTTATGAATAAATATAGATTAAAAATTGTCTTTGATGCCGGATTGTTGCTTCAAGGTCGGCATTATAACGAAGGGAGAACGGGCGTATATATGGTGGCATATAATATAGCTAACACATTATTGAATAGAGAAGATATAGAAATATATTTTTACAATAGAATTATAAATAATGTAGAATTAAAAAGTTATTTGAATAATATATTTGAAAATAAAAATATAAAAATAATATCAAGAAATTCAAAAATATGGTTTGATATAGATATTTTTTATTCTCCATTTGTAGAAATACCGTATTTTGTCTTTATTAATGAAAAATATATTAAAAGATTTATAACTATACATGATTTAATACCTTTTATTTTTCCAGAATATTATCCTAATTTTAATGAAAATTTCTGGTTTAATAGAATTGTTCGAGAATTGCATAAATATCATTGTTTTGCAGTATCGGAAAATACAAAATCCGACTTATTAAAATACAATCCTCAAATTAACCCAAATAATATTGCTATAACCTATTTGGGAATAGATAATAAATTTAAACCTAAAGATTTGAATTTTATAAATAATATACTAAAAAAATATAATATTCCGCAAAATAAAAAATATGTTTTTAGTTTATGCACTATAGAACCAAGAAAAAATTTAATAAGGATAATAAGAAGTTTTTTCAAGTTTTTAGAAAAGAATAATATTGACGATATGGTTTTTGTGCTTGGCGGTTCAAATTGGAAAAATTTTATAGAGCAATTTAATGAGGAAACATCGCAATACAAAGACAAAATAATAAAAATAGGATATGTTTCAGACGAAGATTTGCCTTATTTATATAGCGGTGCAAAATGGTTTGTTTACACTTCACAATATGAAGGTTTCGGACTTCCGCCTTTAGAGGCTATGGCTTGCGGTTGCCCGGTAATAGTTTCAAATAATTCTAGTTTGCCCGAAGTTGTAGGCGATGCGGGAATAATGATAGATTATGATAGTGACGAACAACATATAGAAGCATACGAAAAATATTATTTTAATGAAGAATATAGAAAAGAAATGTCTAAAAAAGGTTTGGAGCGTTCTAAGTTATTTTCTTGGGATAAATGCGTTTCGGAAATGTTAAGAGTAATGAGAGATAATCTTAATTTGGAATTAAAGAATAGAATTCGCTTTATCAAAACAGAAGATTTAATTTATTTTAAATTATTTGGATTGTTGATTGTTTTACCAAGATTAAAGAATATATTTAGTATTATTAAAAGCGAAGATGAAAGATTTACTATAATAACGATATTTGGAATGAAAATATCAATTAAAGATAAAAATATTAGGGATATAAAATAATGAAAAATAAACTATTAATAAAAATTTGTATATCTATAATATTAGTTTTAATAATTGTTTTACTAACCATGCATTTTTTAGGAAATAAAACAAGAATTGGATATTTAAGCGATTTTAATTTAGATATTGATAAAACATTGGAATTAAATAATTTGCAGAATATAAAATCTAATTTTTATGACAATAAAAGAATTATAAGCAATTATATTTTTACTAATTCGAATATAACAAACTATATATTTAGATTTAGAATTAGATATTATGATAAAATATTTAGAAATAGCGATATATACGGCGTTTATCCTAATTTAAATAATTTTCCCGAATTTATAAAAGAAACCGAAATGGAATACGGAGGAAGTCCTTACGGCGATTTGATTTCTAATAAAATAATCGAGGAAGAAAAGATTGACAATATTAATTATATTTTAAAAATAAAGCCAAAAATATTATTGCTTATTTTGTTTATTATATATCTTCTTTTAATACCAATATTTAGTTTTTTAGAAATAAAATTTAATTTTGATATAGGAAAATATTTTGACAATAAAATAAATAATATATCTTGCATAATTATCCTTATGTTATTGGTATTTATAATAATGTTTTTCTCTTTAGAATTAAAAAACTTTAAATTTGGCATGCCATTAAAATATAATTATAGAGATACGATAACCGTTTACAATACCGCCGCTATGATTAAAAATCAAGGTTGGTATCCAATTCAAACCGACAGATTAGGCGCTCCTTTCGGAAGTTATTTTGGAAGTTTTCCGTCAAGTTTATTGGTTAATTTTGAAGTTTTACTGCAAAAAATTATATCTATATTTATACAAAGTCCGATGGATATTGTAAGTATAGCGTATTTTATAATATTTCCGATTACGGCTATAATATCTTTTTATTCTTTAAGAAATCTTAAAATATCCAAATTTATGTCCATATTCGGAAGTTTAACTTTTACTTTTATACCGTTCATGTTTATGCGTAATATCGCCCATTATGTTTTAAGCACTATATATTTTATTCCTCTTTCAATTTTATTATGTATATGGTTATATGAAAAAGACGATTTATTAATGCCAACGAAAAATTTAAAGGAATTTTTTAATATATATATATATAAGAATATAATTGCAATTATTTTTATTATTTTAATATCGAATAACGGTATCGCCTATTATCCTTTTTTTACTTGCTTTTTAATAATCGTATCTATGATATCGAAATTGCTTAAAACCAAAAATATAAAAACCGTAATTCCGTTTATTGTTTCGATAGCTTTAATTTGTTTTTTTATGATAATTAATTTGATTCCTTTTTTGATTTATAAAAGTAATCATATATTTACATCAAGTATAAAGAGAGTTTTTTTTGAAGCGGAAATTGCAGGATTAAAAATATCGCATTTGATTTTAAATCCAAAGTATTTTTTAGAATATTATTCTAAAGCTATGCTTGTAAACGAAAATAGAACTTCTTATTTTGGAATAATTGGATTAATAGGATTTTGTTTATTAATAATTTATATCTTTGTTAAAAATTATCATAAGCCTTTGGTTGATATTTATAAAAATAGAATATCTTTATTGTCCGAACTTAATTTATTTGCAATTTTGCTTGCGACAATAGGAGGTTTCGCTTCTTTATTTAATTATTTTATATCTCCTATGATTAGAAGCTATAATAGAATATCGGTATTTATTGCCTTCATATGCATCTTATCGTTTTGTATATTTGTAGAAAATATTGTGAAAAAGCGAAATATAATATTTTACTTAATTTTTTCAATGATTCTTTTAATTACTTTATATGACCAAACTCAAGATACTGAATTTTATGATAAAAATGAAATGAAAATGTATATCAATGACAAAAAATATATAGAAAATATAGAAAATATTATGCCCAAAAACTCTTCTATATATCAATTGCCCACAATTTCTTATAACGATATGGAGCCTCCGGTCAAAAGCAAATATGGAGAATATAAACATTACAGACATTTTATAGGATATATATTTTCAAAAAAATTAAAATGGAGTTATGGAGCAGACCACGGAAGAATTGAAAACGAATGGTATGATAAAGTCAATGAAATGGATTCTTTAGATTTGCTTAATGAAATTTTTCATGCTGGTTTTGACGGATTATATATTGATAGAGGATTATTAGGAAACGAAGAATTGGCAAATAAAATAGAGGAAGATTTAAAGAATATTTTGAAAGGAGAGCCTCTCATACATGAAGATGGGAGTATATTATTTTTCAATTTAATAAATTTTGAAGCTGATAAAGAATATCTTCCATTAATAAACGGTTATAAATAATTTTTAAGGAAAATAACTTTTAAGGAAAATAATTTTATGAAAGTAGTGATACTATCTGGCGGACTTGGAACAAGATTAGGGGAAGAGACCATGATTCGTCCCAAACCGTTAGTTGAAATAGGTGGTCGCCCGATAATTTGGCATATAATGAAAATCTATTCGTATTATGGCATCAACGATTTTGTTATTTTGCTTGGATATAAAGGATATATGATAAAAGAATTTTTTGATAATTATAGAAGACATTTATTCGATATGCGACTAGACTTTAAGCGAAACAAATCTGAAATATTAAAGCGAAGTAAAATTGAAGAAGAAAAGTGGAAAATAGAACTTGTGGATACGGGCGAAGGCAGTATGACGGGCGGGAGATTAAAAAGAGCTTTCGAATATTTAAAAGACGAGGATACTTTTTGTTTGACTTACGGGGACGGGGTTTCAAATATAAATATAAAAGAGGAGATAAAATTTCACAAAAAGCATGGAAAAATAGCGACTGTTGGAGCGGTATATCCTCCAGCGAGGTTTGGGGCTTTAAAAATAGACGATTATAATACGGTTTATGATTTTATTGAAAAACCTCAAGGAGATAATGCGTATATAAGCGGAGGATTTTTCATATTGAATAGAGAAATATTTAATTATTTGGAGGACGATTCCACAGTGTTTGAACAAAAACCTTTGAGGGAATTATCAAAGAATAATCAATTGATGGCTTTTAAGCATGAAGGTTTTTGGCAATGTATGGATACTCAAAGGGATAAAGCTTTACTCGAACAGATGTGGGATGATAATAAAGCGCCTTGGAAATTATGGAAGTGAAACGATGAAGGATATAATGGAAGTTTTTAGGAATAAAAAAGTTCTAGTCACGGGACATACGGGATTTAAAGGTTCTTGGCTTTGCAAATTATTGCTCAGATTCGGTTCTAAAGTAAGTGGCATATCTTTGGAAGCGGACAAAATCTCTTTATACAATTTGCTTAAACTTGACAACGAAGTCTATTCTTATATATGCGATATTAGGAGGTTGGAAGATATTGAGGATATTATAAAGGGAATAAATCCTGATATTATATTTCATTTGGCGGCTCAACCTTTGGTAATAGAAAGTTATAATAATCCTTTATACACATTTGAAACGAATATAATCGGGACGATTAATATACTTGAGGTTATAAGAAAATTAAATAATTTAGAATGTGCGATAATGATAACTACCGATAAGGTTTACGATAATAAGGAATGGGCTTGGGGATATAGGGAGAACGATTCTTTGGGAGGGGACGACCCTTATTCTTCTTCAAAAGCCTGCGCCGAACTTATAATAAAAAGTTATAAGAAATCTTTTTTAATCGATTCGAATATAGCGACAGTAAGGGCGGGAAATGTTATAGGTGGCGGAGACTTTGCAAAAGACAGAATAATTCCCGATATAGTGAGAGCCATAGAAAATAATCAATCTGTAGAATTAAGAAATCCTAATAGCGTTAGACCTTGGCAGCATGTTTTGGATGTTCTAAACGGTTATTTACTTCTTGCGTATAATTTGATTAAAAGTAATAACAATATAAAAGGCGGATATTTGCCGAGTTATAATTTTGCTCCAATCGACAATAAACGAACCGTAGAATATATAACGAAAGTTTTTATAGAAAATATCGGCAGAGGAAGTTATAAGATAAAAATGCAAGATACGAATAAAAGAGAAATGAATATATTGAGGCTCGATTCTTCGCTTGCAAGAAAAGAATTATTATGGGAAGAAAAATTCGATACCGAAGAGGCTATAAGACAAACGGCTTTATGGTATAGAGAATATTTGGAAAACAAAGATATAACGGATAAACAGATTAACGAATATATTGGAGTTTAATATGAATAGAGAGGAAATATTAGAATTAGTTAGAGCGTTTGCTAAAGATGAATACTCTAATAAAGAATTTTCTGATAAGGGATTTATTGAAGGAAAAAGCGTTGTTCCCGTTTCTGGAAGGGTATTTGACGAAGACGATATAGCTACTTTGGTAGACAGCGCTTTGGATTTTCATTTAACTACTTATAGATATAACGACAAATTTGAAAAAGGTTTGAGGGATTTTTTCGGGGTAAAATATGCCCTAACTTGCAATTCGGGTTCTTCTGCAAATTTAATTGCCGTTAGTTCTTTAAAAAGTATTTTACTTAAAGAGAGAGCCTTAGAAGATGGAGATGAAATTATAACGGTTGCGGCGGGTTTTCCCACTACTATTAATCCGATACTTCAAAACAATTTGATTCCCGTATTTGTCGATGTAGAGCTTAAAACCTATAATGTTGATATTAAAGAAATAGAAAAAGCCATAAGCGAGAAAACTAGAGCCATTATTTTGGCTCATACATTGGGCAATCCTTTTAATGTAAATAAAGTAAAAGAAATATGCGAAAAATATAATTTATGGTTAATAGAAGATTGTTGTGACGCTTTTGGTTCTACATATAACGGCAAGAAGACGGGAAGTTTCGGAGATATCGCCACTTTAAGTTTTTATCCTGCGCATCATATTACTATGGGAGAAGGAGGCGCTGTGTTGACGAATAACTCGATTCTTAAAAAAGCTATGGAAAGTATAAGAGATTGGGGGCGAGACTGTTTTTGTCCTCCGGGGCATGACAATACTTGCAACAAAAGATTTTCTCAAAAACTTGGAGATTTGCCTGAAGGTTATGACCACAAATATACATATTCTCATTTAGGATACAATTTGAAAATTACCGATATGCAAGCTTCTTGCGGATTCTCTCAGCTTAAAAAAGTAAATATGTTTATAGAAAAAAGAAAAGAGAATTTTATTAAAATTAGAGACAAATTACAAAAGTTTGAGAAATATTTTATTTTACCTAAAGCGCAGGAATATAGCGAGCCTTCATGGTTTGGTTTTTTAATTGGCGTTAGAGAGGATGCTCCTTTTTGCAGAAACGATATAGTGAAATATTTGAACGATAAGAAAATAGGAACTCGACTTTTATTTGCGGGCAATATTATAAAACAACCTTATATGAAAGGTAGGAATTACAGAGTTATAGGAGATTTAAAAAACTCTGATTTTATAATGAATAATTTTTTTTGGATAGGAGTTTATCCAGCTATTAACGACAAGATGATTGAATATATTGAAAAAATTTTTAGAGAATTTATAGGATTATGAATACAAAATATAAATATATAATATTTGATTTAGACGGAACTTTATTCGACACATCCGAAGGGATAATAAAAAGTATAAATTATACTTTAGATAAAATGGGTTATCCGCAAATTTCGGAGGAAGAAAAATATTCTTTTATAGGTCCGCCTATAAAAACTTTTCTAAAAAATAAATTTAATTTAAGCGATGAGGATGCGGATTTTGCTACAAATATATTTAGAGACAGATATAAAAATTACGATTTATACAACGCAAAATTATATGATGGCATAAAAGAATTATTGGAAGCATTAAAATTTAATAATATTAATACGGCGATTGCAACTTATAAAAGAGAGGATTTGGCTTTGTCTTTGGTTAAATATTTTGAATTAAAAAATTATTTTAACATTATAAAAGGGGCGGATTATTCGGGCAAAATGACTAAAACCGATATTATAGAGTCATGTTTAATTTATAAAAATATAAGTAGGAATCAAACTTTAATGATAGGAGATTCAAAATCCGATTATATCTCTTCAAAAAATCTTTCTATAAATTTTTTGGGAGTAACTTACGGATTTGGATTCAAAAAGGATAATGTAAATGATTATAAAGATATTATGTTTGTTAATAACATACATGAAATAAAAAATTTTTTATATAAAGAGGTGTATATATGATAGGAAATATAACAGTTTTTGACTGCACATTTAGGGAAGCTGGCTATCAAACGGGTTGGTTCTTTGATAAAGACTTTTGTATAGATTATTATAAGTTCGCCCAAGCGGCCGGTATCGATTATTTGGAATTGGGTTTCTTTCACAATAAAGAAGCCGACCCAAACCGTGGATATTTTAGATATTGCAGTTTATGTAATGACGAGGTGAAAGATATATTTTTATCTACAAAGAATACCGTTAAATTATCGGCTATGCGGGATATACAAAGACCTTTATCTAATTTACTTCCTAAAAATGAAACGGTTATAGACGCCATTAGAATACTTACGAGGTCTTCGGAAACGGACTTTGCAATATTAGAAAAGCATATAAACGAAATTAAAAAATTAGGTTATGAAGTATTTATTAACTTCACGAGTTCGGGTCATAATACTATGGACAGAAACAGAGAATTTGCAAAATTTGCGGTTAGTCAAGATATACCCGTAATATATTTTGCCGATACGGAAAGCGTTTTTACCCCAGAATATATTAGGCATACGATAGAATTATGCAGAGAGGAAGGAGTCGAAGCAGGGATTCATTTGCATGATAAAAACGGAACTGCGGAAATGCTTTTGGATGTCGCTTTGCATTATGGATGCAAATATACGGATATAACTATGATGGGATTGGGAGGCAAATGGCATGACGGCAATTTGTCTACCGAGCATTTTTTAAGAAAATATAATTATAATCCGGGATACGAGCAAACGAGATTAAAAACTATGCTTATACAGAATTTGATTAAATATAATAAAAGCACGGCTGCGGTTTTATAATTTTATATTTTATAAAGGTTGATTTATATTGAAATGAAAAAAGTTTTTATAACCGGTGGTAACGGAGATATAGGTTCTTCTATAGTAGAAATATTTAAAAATAACGGACACGAAGTTATTTCGCCAAGTAGCAAAGAATTAGATTTGAGAGATTCTAAATTAATTAACGAATATTTTAATTATAACAATAATTTTGATATATTCATACATTGTGCGGGCATAAATAATCCTTCGTTAATTGAATATTTAGATTTTAATAATATAAAAGAAACTATGCAAATTAATACTTTTTCGTTTTACGAGATATTAAAAAAAGTTATACCGTATCAGAAAAATAATGGCGGATATATTTTAGCGATATCTTCTTTATATGGGCAAATATCTAGAGCCGGCAGAACCGCTTATACGATGTCTAAACATGCGCTTATAGGTTTGATTAAAACCGCCTCTATAGAATTAGGGCGATATAATATAAAGGTTAATGCCATATCTCCCGGATTCGTAGATACTAGTCTTACCAGAAAAAATAATGACGATGAACAAATAAAGATTATGCAAGAAAATATTCCGTTAAATCGTTTGGCTAATCCAATCGATATAGCGAATGTCGCTTATTTTTTATGCAGTGAAAAAAACACTTATATTACAGGGCAAGATATAACCGTAGATGGGGGATTTATATGCGGAGGTTTTCAAAAATGAGCGATTTTTCATTTATTATAGAAAATAAAGATTTTTTTATACCAAAAGATTATTTAACCTACTCTAATTTTACGGTAAAGTCGTCGCCAAAAAATTATGAATTAATTATCGACAAAGACGAACCCGTAAAATCCATAATAAATTTATTGGAAGAAAATAAAAAGAATACTTTATTTATAGACAAAAATGTATTTTCATTATATTTCGGCAATTTAAATTTGGAAGATAAAAATGTTTATATATTCGAAGCCATTGAAGAAAATAAAGATATAGAACATGCTTTGGAATTGATTTACTATCTTGAAAATATAGGATTTACAAAGTCGGAAAAATTAATAGTAGTTGGCGGAGGCATAGTGGAAGATATAGGCGCTTTCGTAGGAGCTACATTTAAACGAGGCATAAATTGGATTTTCTTTCCAACGACTTTACTTTCTATGTGCGATAGTTGTATAGGAGGAAAAACGGGATTAAATTATAGAGGCGTTAAAAATCAGGTGGCTTTATTTTCTTCGCCGTATAAAATAATTCTAAATACTAATTTTATAAAAACTTTAAATTATAACGAAATAAGGTCTGGACTAGGAGAAATATCAAAACTCTGTATAACGGGCGGAGAGTATTTCTTTGATTTATATAATTCAATCGTAATTGATGGAAAAATAGATTCTTTTGAAGATTATTTAAAATTAATACTATCGGCTTTATATGTAAAAAAAGCTGTTATAGAAGAAGACGAATTCGAATTTAATTATAGAAAAAGTTTAAATTATGGGCATACATTAGGACATGCCATAGAAGTTATGTCTCAATATAAAATACCTCATGGGCAAGCCGTGGCTATAGGAACGATAATTGCAAACTATCTTGCATGCATATACGGATATTTAGATAGAGACAAATGCGATTATATAAAAAAGCGTTTGTTAAATATTATAGACAAAGAAGATTTAAGTAATTTAAATATAAATAGAACTTTAGAATTAATAAAGAAAGATAAAAAAGTGCAAGGAAACAAATTAACTTTAGTCGCCATAAAAGAATTGGGAAATACCGTTTTTATAAAAATAAATATAGACGATAAACTTTTTAATCATATTAAATCTATTTTGGAAAAGGAATTTTAATTTGAATAGTTTATTAATAGATTTCGGGGCTTCGAGGGTAAAAACCGCTTTATCCAACTATAATAATATAAATCATATAAGAGATTATAGTCCCGTTATGCCATCCGTATCCGAGGGATTAAAATATGAAGTGCCCGTTTCAAAGATAAAAGATTTGTTTAATAAGATTATTAAAGATTATTTAAATCATAATATTAAATCGGTATTCATTTGTTCAGAGCAGCATGGATTTGCAATCAAAGACAATAACGATAATTTTGTAACCGATTATATCAGTTGGAAAGACAATAGAGCGTTTGAAAAAATAAATGGAGTATCCACGATAGATTTTATAAAATATAAACTTCCAGATTTTAAAAAATATACGGGAATGAATATCAAAGCCGGATTGCCTTCAATAAATTTATTGCATTTAATGAGATTAAAAAGCATTCCTAAAAAAATTAAGATTTTAACTTTACCGGATATTTTATGCGGAAATAAAATTCATTCCACTATGCTTGCCGGACTCGGTATTTGGGATATATATAAAAAAGAGCCTTATAAAGATTTATTCGATTTATATAGAGAAATGGGCTACGAAGTTTCATTCAACGAAGCGACTTACGATATATGTATTACAGAAATTTTAAATAAAAATTTATCGGTATATTCTGGCATAGGAGATAATCAATGTGCGCTTTTTGGCTCGTATCTTCAAAATAAAGATGTCATTATAAATATGGGAACGGGAAGCCAAGTAGCAAAAATAGACGAACTTAATATTGATGTCAAGATGGAACAGAGACCTTATTTAAATAATGAAGATTTATCTATAATCACCCATATTCCTTCTGGCAGAGCTTTAAACTGTTTTATAGGATTTATTAACGATTGTTTTTCTTATACCAACTCGAAATTATCCGCTTGGGATTTTTTGGAAGAAATAACAATAAAAGATATTGTAGAATCGAGCATGGAATTTGATTTAAATATATTTGAAAGTTCATATAAATTTATAATGGGGGGGGGTATAAGATATATAATGGAACATAATTTTAATTTGAGAAATTATTTATCTTCTTTAATTAAATCATATATAGAACAATATTTTGAAATAATAGAAGAATATTCTATAAAATATTCAAGAATAATTTTAGCGGGCGGGATACCGAGGAGATTAAATATTATAAAAAAGTATATGGAAGAGATAAAAAATATTAATGTTTTTATAAATGAATTTGAACAAGATGAAACTTTAAACGGATTAAAGAATATATCGAATTTATTTGGAGTGAATAGATGATAAAAGTATCGGACTATATTGCCAAAAGATTAAAAGAAGTATACGAAATAAACAATATTTTTTTAATATCTGGCGGCGGAGCTATGCATCTAAACGATAGCTTCGGAAAATATATAAAATATACTACGGCTCATAACGAACAGGCGTTATCAATGATGGCTGAAGGCTATGCTCGAGTAAATCAAAAACTTGCTGTAGTAAATGTAACCACAGGTCCCGGCGGGCTTAACTGTCTTAATGGAGTTTTCGGGCAATGGACGGATAGCGTTCCCGTATTATATATTTCAGGGCAAGTAAAATTTGAAACTACGATTTATTCCTGTCGCGAATTAAATTTAAGGCAATTGGGAGACCAAGAAACCGATATTATTAGCGCTGTTAAACCTTTTACAAAATATTCCGTTATGATTACCGACCCATACAGCGTAAAATATCATTTGGATAAAGCCGTATATTTGGCGACACATGGAAGATTCGGTCCCGTATGGATAGATGTCCCTATAAATATACAATCTGCAATTATTGAAGAGGAAAAATTAAAAGATTTTGACGAATATATTACGGATTTAAAAAATGTCGACTTGCAAAAAATTGATACGATTATTGACAAACTTAACAATGCAAAGAAACCCATTATAATAGCGGGATATGGCATAAGATTATCAAAACAAGAATCTAATTTTTATAAATTGATAGATAAAATTAATATTCCCGTTTTGTCGACTTTTTGCGGAATGGATATAATGCCTTCAAATCATAATTTATACGCCGGCAGAATAGGTAATTTGGGACAGAGAGCGGGAAATATTATTTTGCAAGAATCCGATTTAATTTTATGTTTGGGAACGAGAAATAGCATATTTTCGGTTAGTTATAATTATGAAAACTTTGGCAAAAACGCATATAAAATAGGAGTCGATATAGATAATGCCGAATTAAATAAAAAAACCGTGCGATTCGATATTTCTGTAAATTCCGACTTAAAAGATTTTATTCCTTTGCTATTGGAAAAATGCAATAAATTAAATATCGGAGAATGGATTAAAAAATGCAAAGAATATAATAATAAATTCTCGTTTGAAAATACAAAAGAATATAATACAAAAAATAAAAAGATAAATCCGTATTATTTTGTCCATAAACTTACGCAACTAATGAAAGAAAACGACATTATGATAACGGGAAACGGTTCGGCTTGCAATATAAGTTATCAAGCGGGAGAGGTGAAAAAAGGACAGAGGATATTTTGGAATAAGGGATGTGCCTCTATGGGATACGGGCTGCCTTCTTCGATAGGAGCTTGCATTTACAATAATAAAAATAAAGTTATTTGTTTAGACGGAGACGGAAGTATTATGATGAATATACAAGAATTGCAAACTATTAAACATTATAATCTTCCTATTAAAGTTTTTATTTTAAATAATGACGGATATATATCCATAAAACAAACTCAAAATAATTTTTTTGAAGGACATTTTGTAGGAAGCGGAAAAGAAAGCGGAGTATCTATGCCGGATTTTAATAAAGTAGCAAAATCTTTCGATATAGATTCCGTTAGAATATCGGATTATAAAGATGATAAAGATTTGGAAAGGCAAATAAACGAGGTTTTAGAGAGTAAAAAAGCCGTTGTTTGCAATGTAATACTCGAAAATGATTATATATTTATTCCAAAACTGCTAGCTAAAAAATTGGAGGACGGAACTATGATTTCGCCGTCTTTCGAGGATATGTATCCATGGTTGCCAAAAGAATAAACTTAAACAATATCTCAAAGGAGCAAAATAAACATGAATTTATTAGATGGAAATATAGCTATATACGGAGCCGGCGGAATTGGCAAAATCGTATATGATGTATTAAAAAGAATTAATAAAAAAGCGATATGTTTTATAGATAAAAACAAATACAATATTTATCATGATGGCATACCTATATGTAATTTGGAAAATATAGATAAATATAATATTGATTTAGTTATAGTAGGAATATTCTCGCATCCAAAAGAATGCGATATAAACTATATAGAAAAAACTTTAAAATCCGTAGGAATTGATAATATTATAAGTTTTGAAGAGTTTTATCAGAATTTTTATAATTGTTTTGATGAAAATAATTTTTATTGGCTTGCTCCTACAAAATGTTTTAGTAAAGATATTGATAAAATAAATAAAGCAAGAGAAATTTTCTATGATGATAAAAGTATCGATATATTTGATGGACAGATAAAACATAGATTGGGTGAAAGTTATAAAATTCTTCAAACTCCAGATTATGATACGGTGCAATATTTGGCTAAAGATATTCCAATCAATAGAGAAAATATAAATTTTATGGATTTGGGAGCATATAACGGAGATACTTTAACACAATTTATTAACGATGGCGTTACTTTTAATAAAATTATAGCATTTGAACCAGATATAAATAATTATAAAAAACTTTCTAAAAATCTAGCTTATTTAAAAGAAAATTATAATATATCCGAAATATTTAGTTTTCCCGTAGGCACTTCAAATACTATAGAACTCGCTTTATTTAATGAAAACGGCGATGCAAGTTCCGGTTATTCTTTAAGCGGAAAAGTAAACATCCCTATTATTACTATAGATAAAATAATATATGGATTTAAACCTACTTATATAAAAATGGATATCGAAGGCTTTGAAATGAATACCATCTTGGGATTAAAAAGAACAATTTCTCAATATAGACCAAGTTTGGCTATTTCAGTATATCATTTGCCTTCCGATTTATATGAAATACCGCTATTTTTTAATGAAAATTTTGAAAATTATGATTTGTTTTTAAGAGTATACGGTTCGCATTGTATGGATACAATTTTATATGCAATACCAAAAGAGCAGAGCAGAGCAGAGCAGAGCAGAGCAGAGCAGAGCAGAGCAGAGCAGAGCATCTATAATATTTGGATATGCTTATTTAAAAACGGCATAGTATGTGTATTTATTATCGTAAAATGATTTATTAAATTTAAGGAGGATTATTAATAAATGTTAAATAATATAATATTAGAAGATTCTGAATTTATTTTAAGTCAATTAAAAAATATCGTAGATTTAAATAAATTAAATAATTCTAATATATTAATTACTGGCGGAACGGGATTATTCGGCAAATCAATTTTAAATGCCCTTATTTTTATCAGACAATATTATAATTTTGAAATAACGGTTTTAAGCAGAAACAACAATAGTTTTTTATTCGATTACCCCGAATATAATTTGAACTTTGTTAATTATATAAACGGCGATATAAGAAATTTTGATTACGGAAATAAAAATTTTGATTATATAATACATGCCGCTACCCCAGCATCCGAAAAATTAGAAAAAGAAAATCCAATGGAAATGTATTCTATTATCTTGGAAGGAACTAAAAATATAATTAAGGCGGCAAAAAACATGAATGTGAAAAAATTATTGTTTACAAGCTCTGGCGCTGTCTATGGAGAACAATATCAGAATATGAAATCGTTTAATGAAAATTACGAAGGTTATCCTACGACATATTACGGGAAAGCTAAAAAAAATTCCGAAGACATTTTCTTAAATTCAAATATCAATGTGAGTATCGCCAGATGTTTTGCTTTTGTCGGTCCATATTTAAATTTGGATATACATTTCGCTATTGGAAATTTTATAAGAGATGCTATGGAAAATAGGGATATTATAATTAACGGAGACGGAAGACCTTTGAGAAGTTATTTATATACTGCCGATTTGGTAATATGGCTACTTGCTATTTTATTGAATTCTAAAGATAAAAGCGTATATAATGTTGGCTCTTCTAACGAAATATCCATATACGACTTGGCTAAAAAGGTTTCAAAACAAGCTAATAATTATACGGGAAAAATAAAAGTATTAACCAAACCAAACTATAATTTTCCCGCTCCAAAATATATACCGGATAATAAAAAGATAATAAATGAACTTAAGATAAAAGAAAATTATACCTTGGATGAAGCTATAAAAAAAACTATGGAATATTATAAAGGAGTAAATAATGAAAAAAATTAGCGTTGTGTTGCCTACTTATAACGAAGAAGATAATGTTATTCCGTTATGCAATGAAATCGTAAATATTTTTAAAAATGAATTAAATTATTATAGTTATGAGATTATTTTTGTGGATAATAACTCTATAGATAGCACAAGAGAGAAGATAATATATTTATGCGAAGAAAATAAAAATATCAAAGCGATATTCAACGCTAAAAATTTTGGGCAATTAAGGTCGCCTTATAACGCTTTTATTAACGGAACATCTGGAGAATGCGTAATAATTATGTGCAGCGATTTTCAAGACCCGCCTAAAATGATAGTAGATTTTGTTAGAGAATGGGAAAACGGCTATAAGATAGTTATAGGAATAAAAAATAAAAGTAAAGAAAATCCCATAATGCGTTTTATCAGAAGCATATATTATAAATTAATAAAATATATTTCCGAAATAGAGCATATAGAACATTTTACGGGTTTTGGATTATACGATAAAAATTTTATAAAAGCCATTTCCATATTGGAAGAACCAGAACCATATTTAAGGGGTATAGTTGCCGAACTTGGTTATAAAATAAAAAAAGTAAATTATGAACAACAAAAAAGAAAGTTTGGGAAATCTAAAAATAATTTTTTTACATTATACAACATAGCCATGATTGGTATAACAAGTTATTCAAAGATTGTGTTAAGATTGGCTACTTTATTAGGATTTTTTTCTGCAGGATTATCTTTCATATTTGGTTTAATATATTTTATTTATAAGATTATATATTGGGATAGTTTTAATGTCGGAATAGCGCCTCTTATATTGGGAGTATTTTTCTTAGGTTCTATTCAATTGTTTTTTATAGGACTTCTCGGAGAATATATACTTAATATAAACATAAGGGTAATGAAAAGACCGCTTGTTATCGAAGAAAAGAGAATTAATTTTGATTGATAATGCATAAATTGTTAAATTTTTATTATTGTTTTTTATTTTAATATAATTCTTAAAAATCATTCTTTCTTTCTTTAACTTCTATGTCGCTTAAATTTAATATAGGCAAATCTATGGGCGGAATTTTTGCCATAATGGATAATTGTGAAATTACAGGACGCAAATAAGAATATAATATCGAAGCAATATTTGGCAATAATTTTTTATCGATTTCATCCTTATAACCAAATATACCGGCTATTTGAGCTTCTATAGAACATATTTCTATTTTTTTATTTTCATCATTATTTTGATATAAACCTACTTTTACATATAAATAAAATTGTATTAATTCTGCAATTTTTACATATTCGGGATTCAATCCTACATCTAAAGAAAATTCGTCAATATTTTTAATATTTTCTTTGTGTTCAAAATTTAGCTTAATTAGTTTTATTAATTTAATATCAAATTCTGATTCTTTAGGTTGCTTTTGCATAATTCTTACTTTCCTTTAATTTAGATTCTAATATATTGTAAAAAGAAGAATATTTATATACTGACACTGCTACCGATTTACCCAAATCAATATCGTTATTTTCATTATAAACAATGAAATTTGAACTGTCAATATTATTATTTATTTTTTTATGAATTATCATAAAGTCATCATTTTTAGAATCCACAAATTCGCTTTTAATATTAAAGAATGAATTATATAACATTTTTATTATATATTCGTATAACTCTTCTTTAGCGTCTAAAAATTCGTTTTCATAAGGGAGAATATCCATTTCAATTATTTTACTCGCATAAATAGATATACTTTTTTCTTTTTTCGTATCATAATTTCTGGTAATTATAATTTTTTCTTTATTTCCAAGTAAAAATATATTTTTTATATCTATTTTATTTAATAAAAATGAAATTAAATCGTTTATTTTAACTTCATTTATTAACCATGATTGCTGTTTTGCAATTTCATAACAATAACATACAAAAAATTTATCTCTATTATTCTTTAATATAGAATATGATAGAAATTCATATTCTAATAATACTTTATCTAAATATAAGTCGCCATAAATACATACATCTTTAAAATAAGGTTTATCGTTCATTTTCTATAACCTCAAAATATTTTATTGGTTTTGCATTTTCATATAGCCAAAAATCCACATGCGAACTATGCCTTCCTATATCTTTAGCTTTTAATATAAGCCCGCATTCGATATTAGTTTTGCCTTTCGATAAAACTAAATTTTTATATTCGTTAAATATATTTTTAAATTTTCTTAAAATGCTTTTTAACTCTTCAATATTTTCAAAACATGACATAGAATAAGTGCCTATATATTCTTCATCATAATCTTTAGATTTTACTCCAAATTTATGAGCTTCTTGATAAGTAGTTAAAAAACTATCGCTACAAAAACCATATTTACATGCTCTATAAACTTCTATCTCTTCCTCTATTGCTTTTTCGGGAAGTTTATCTACTGGAAAATATGTTGGAAATTTCTTTTTTAACAATTCTCTATTCATAACATATAATTATATACTTTTACAAAAATAAATCAAATCTAATTTATAAAAAATATCGGTATATTAGATTTAAATTTAATATATTATTTTATATATATTTATATAAAATTTTATAATTTGTATCATATATTTACTTAATTTATAAATATTTACTATTTCAAAATTATTAAAATTATAAAATGAAAAGCAATAGTAAAAATGTTTATTTCCCGTTGCGTTATTAATAATCTATAAAAAATTACTCATTTAATCATAATTTTTCTAATTTACATATTCCGATAAATAGCAATATGTTAACTTAAATAAAAATGAGCTTGTATGAAAAATAGTATTGATAAAATATGCTATAAATTAAAAGAAAGTAAAAATATAAATGATTCCGTTTATCTTTCGGTCATTATTCCTGTGCATAATACGGAAAAATATTTAAAAAGATGTTTAGATAGTATCGTAAGTCAAACTTTTAAGGATATTGAAATAATAATAGTAGACGATTTTTCTTCGGGTAATTGTTTTGAAATAATAGAAGAATATCGAAAAAATAGCAAAAATATTAAATATGTTAAAAATGAGGAGAATTTGGGCAGCGCTTGGAGTAGATTAAACGGTTTAAGCGAAGCAAACGGGCGATATATTCATTTTGTGGACAGCGACGATTGGGTTGAAAAAGAATGTTATCAAAAAATATATAAATATTTAGGGTATAAGTTTGAGGCTTTATATTTCAACGGTTGTTATGCCGATGATTACAAGACTTGGGAATATAGCTTTCATATATCGGGAAACTTAAAAATCTACGGCAAAAGAGCGGCGTTCGATAAAATGTTTTTTAACGATGCTGAAAGAAGAACGCTTTGGAGTAGAATATTCAAACGTTCGATAGTTATTAATAGCGCCGAGTTTATGCCGAGAGAGAAAATCTCCGTTGCAGACGATTGGATACTCAATTTATTTATTTTATTTTTTGTTAGGAAATATAGAACGGTATCGGATATTTTTTATTATTATTATCAGGATAATCCCAACGCTATGACGGCGATTGTTGAGAATAAAAAGGAAAATCAAATATCTTTTTCAAAGTTGGAAAATAATTTACGGCAATTATATATATCGTATAATTCGGTGGTCAATTTTCTTAAACAAAATAAAGTTTGGAATATTTACAGGTATTCTTGGGTTTTGTATATTATCAGAGATTTGAAATACTCTTTTATCAATCCTTTTGATAATTTTGATAGCTATTTTGAGAGTTTGTATAAAGTAGATAAAGATAAATATATTAAGGAGAGTTTAATATATTTTAATTCTAACGTCTCCAATTTGAAAATATTAAACTTCATTTATTCTAATTTGTTAGAAGCTAGCGGAGTTTGGGAGCGAAAATTATTTAAATATTCTTTAAGAACATTCTTTTATAAAATATTTGTGGCAATAATCAGAGTGCGAAATTATCCGCAGAATATTTTTAAAGTCGACATAACGAAAACGAAAGAACATAGAAGGGCGTATATTCGCATACTATTTTTCAAATTAACGATTAAATTAAAAGGGGCTATTTGATGTATTTGATAGTAGGGGCTGGAATATCTGGAGCTGTTTTGGCTAATTTGATAGCTAAGAGATTAAATGAAAAAGTTTTAATAATCGAAAGAAGAGAGCATATAGCGGGAAATTGTTACGATTATTCTATGAGAACGGGTAGCAAAGATAATAAAAATAGTATAACCGTTCATAAATACGGACCGCATATATTCCATACGAATAATAAAGAGGTTTGGGATTATTTATCCGATTTTACAGCTTGGCATTATTTTTATCTTAAGCCTAATGTTATGATTGAAGGAAATGCGGTTTCTTTGCCTTTTACTTTGAAAACTTTAAGAGAATTATTTTCTTTTTCTATGGCGGATAGATTAGAAAATAAACTTATAGCGAGATACGGCTATGGCGCTAAAGTTCCGATATTGGAGTTTCAAAAAAGTAAAGATAAAGATTTAAAATTTATAGGAAAGTTCGTTTATGAGAATGTATTTAAAAATTATACGATTAAACAATGGGGATTAAAACCCGAAGAGATAGATTCTAACGTGACGGCGAGAGTTCCAATTTATATTTCAAACGACAGTAGATATTTCCAAGACAAATATCAAGCTATTCCCTCTCAAGGTTATACGAAACTTATAGAAAATATTTTAAATCATAAAAACATTACCGTTAGATTGAATACGGACTATAATAAATTTAAAGAAGAAAAATTTAAAAAAGAAAAAGAATTTAAATTTATTTTTTATAGCGGAGCGATAGACGAATATTTTAATTATCGATACGGCGAGTTGCCTTATAGGAGTTTGAGATTCGATATTAGGACAATCGATAAAGAATATTATCAAAAGTCGGTTGTGACCAATTATCCTAACGATTATGATTTTACGCGTATAACCGAACATAAATATTTTTTGGACGAGAAATCTGCCGAGACTATAATATCTATAGAATACCCTGAGGCTTTTTCGCTTAAGGATGATAAATGCGAAAGATATTATCCCATCAACAACGAAAATAACGATAAACTTTATAACAAATATCTTAAAGAAGCTAAAAAACAAAAAAATGTTTATTTCTTCGGAAGGCTTGGAGATTATAAATATTATAATATGGATTTGGCGGTTGAGAGGGTTTTTAAATTGTTTAACGAATTGAAAAGTAAAAAATAGGAGATTATTTTATTATGGAAAAACCGTCCGTGAAAATTTTAATAGCATATCATAAGCCCGCTAGTTTGCTTAAAGACGAAGTTTTAACGCCTATTCATGTTGGAAGAGCGCTTGCAACGGAATCTTCAAAAGACGGGAGTATGAGCGAGGAAGATTATCAATGGATGCTTGACAATATGATTGGAGATGATACGGGGGATAATATTTCGCATTTAAACAGAACATTAAACGAATTAACTTCTATATATTGGGCTTGGAAAAATTACAACAAATTGGGAAATCCCGATTATATTGGCTTTATGCATTATAGAAGGCATCTTAATTTTAATGTAAATAAAAATTATAAAGCAAACGAATGGGGACTAATTGACAATGAAATTATCGATGAAAATTATATTAACGATTATCATTTAAAAGCTTATTATATAAAAGAAGTTGTAGGAAAATACGATATTTTGGTTGCAGATAAATGGAATGTAAATAATGCCAAAAGTAAAAATAATTACGAACATTACAAAAATAATCATAAAATAGAACATTACGATAAAGCTTTACAATTATTGGAAGAAAAATTCCCCGATTATAAAGAAGATATAAAAAATTATAATTCTTCAAAATACGGATATTATGCAAATATATTCATAATGAAAAAAGAAATATTTTTTCATTACTCGAAATGGCTTTTTGATATTATTCTTGAATTGCAAAATACAGCATATACAAATATTAAAAATTATGGCGAGGACAGAATATGGGCTTCAGAGCGATTATCCGGTATATATTTATTTAATATTATCAGAAAACAAAATTATAAAATTAAAGAATTGCAAACAACATTTGTCCATAACCTGGATATAATTATCGATATTTACCCTAAATTTAAAAACGGAATTTCTATTTGTTTCGCTTCGGATAATAATTACGCTCCTTATTTGGCGGTTACGATTAAATCTTTAATTGAAAATGCAAACGAAAACGAATTTTATGAAATCTATATTATTGAAGATAATATCGAATTGGAAAGCAAAAATAAAATATTAAAAATGTATAATGATAGAATATTCATTAAATTTATAAATATTAATAAATATATAAATAAAGAATTGAAAGAAAGGCTATTTGTAGACAGGCATTTGTCTATTTCCACATATTATAGATTTTTAATTCCAAGAATATTTAAACATTTTGAAAAAATTTTATGGCTTGATTCAGATTTGATTATATTTGATAGTATTTCTAAAATATACGATATAGAATTGGGTTCTTATATGATAGCGGCATGTAAAGATAGCGAAATGTTTAGAAGAATATTGCATGAAGAAAAAACTAAATTCCAAAAAGGATGGATAAATTATTTTAACTCTACAATTCCTTTAGATAATCCCAAAAATTATTTTCAAGCGGGAATTTTATTATTTAATATAAAAATAATGCTTGAAAACGATTTGGAAGGAGAATTTATTAAATGTATAAATAAATTTCAAAATCCAAAAAATCATGACCAAGATATATTAAATTATATATGTCAAAACAAAGTGAAATATTTTGATATGTCATGGAATGTTTTATGGGCTATCCCTTTTTATTTTAATCCTTTATTAGTATTTCCAAAAGATTATTGCGAAGAATATATTAATTCTTATAATAACCCAAAAATAATGCATTATTGCGGAGAAGTTAAACCTTGGACAAATCCAAATTATCCGAAGTCGAATCTTTGGTGGAAATATGCCCGAATGACGGATTTTTACGAAGAGATTATTTTTGAGAATATTCAAGAAATTGTAAATAGTAAAATCAATCAAATAAGCAAAGTTAATAGATTCAGTATAGCAGATTTTATTTTATCTTTTATAAACGACGAAAATCATATTTTAATTATATTTTTTGGAATAAAAATAAGAGTAAAAAAGAATTTATTATTGGATAATAATTTTTACTACAATAAAAGAGATAAAATATTTTCTATATATAAAAATAATTTGCATAAAAGAATTACAATTTTTGGTTTAAAAATAACTACAAAAATAAAATCTAAATAATAAAAGGAGTAGGAAACATGAAAAAAGATAAAAGTATTGAGATACTCCCAAAAGAAAGATGTTCTGGTTGTAGCGCATGCTATCCCGTTTGCCCGACCAACGCTATAACTATGGAATATAACGAGGAAGGTTTTTTATATCCAACGGTAATAGATGAAAAATGCACCAACTGCGGCTTATGTTCTAAAATATGCCCCGAATTGCATTTTGAGTTTAACAATAATCCCTCGCCTACATGCTACGCTATGCAAGCTGCAGATAAAATCAGAAATGTCAGCTCTTCTGGCGGGATGTTTTCAATACTTGCAAATTATGTGTTTGAAAAAGGCGGATTCGTATGCGGAGTGGCTTTCAATAAAAATGAAAATTGGAAAGTCGAACATATTATAATCGACAATAAAGAAGATTTAGAAAAATTGCGAGGCTCGAAATATGTTCAAAGCGATAAAAAAGATATATTTAAAAAAATAAAAGAATTATTAAATAAAGACAAATATGTATTGTTTAGCGGATGTCCTTGCGAAGTTGCGGGATTAAAAAATTATTTGAGAAAAACTTACGACAAATTAATTACCGTAGATTTATTATGCGCTTCGGCAGAATCTCCTAAAATATGGGAAAAATATTTAAAAGAAAATTTTATAGATAAGAAAATAAAAAATATCAAATTTAGAGATAAAGCTTCTTTTGGTTGGACATTGCAATTAAGCGTATATTTTGAAAACGGAGATTATTATAGAGAGAGTGATTCTAAAAACGAATATTGCAGATTTTTCTCTTCGCATATAATGTCGAGAAAATCATGCTATAAATGTTCTTTTTCAATATTGCCAAAAGTAGGCGATATAACCATAGGAGATTTTTGGGATATACGCGGATACGATAAAAGACTAGATGATAAAAAAGGAACTTCTTTAATTCTTTCAAATAATTCCAAAGGCGATGCATTTTTGAAAGAAATAAAAAATTTTAGCAAAGACAATATTATTCTTTTTGAGGAGATTCCATTAGGTTTTATTAATGACACTTGCAATCGAATATTCTTGCAAAAAAGAAATTGGAATATAAACGATAAAAGAGAATTATTCTTAAACAAATTAAAATTATTCGATTTCAATAAAGTCGTTTATCATTTTTTTGATAATAAATCGGATGTGGGTTTGGTTGGATTTAACGGCGATATAAATTACGGCTCAACATTAACTTGTTATTCGGTTTATAATATTTTGGAAAAATTGGGATATATAACTGCGCTTGTATTTTATTACGCGTCTGCCTCCAAACAATTAAGAGATAAAAATTTTCATAAAAAATATTTTTCATGGACAAAATCGTATAGCGATAAATATGAAATGTATGAATTAAACGAAAATATTGACACTTTTATTGCAGGAAGCGACCAAATATTTACTTATGGAGCAGATTATTATTGGGATAATGAAGCCATTAAAAAATACGGAATAAAAAATATATATTATTTGAGTTTTGCAAATCTGGATAAGAATTTAATTTCTTTTGCATCGAGTTATGGCAGAAACGATTATTACGGAGATTATCAAAACAGATTGATGACGAGCTATCATTTAAGCAGATTCGACCATATTTCGGTTAGAGAAAAAGATTCTATAGATTTAATGAAAAGATTATTTAATATAGAAGGAGTCGAACAAGTTATAGAACCTGTATTTCTTTTAGATTATGAACAATGGGATAAAATTATAGCAGATTCTTCTTTAACGCATAAAGGAAAATTAGCGTATTATATTTTAGACCCGAGCTGTGAAAAAGAAGAAGCAATAAAATATATAGCGGGTAAACTTAATATAGAAACAATAGATGCAAGCGATAATTTTAAAAAAGAAGTTGAAGATTTTCTTTATATAATAAAAAATGCAAACTTCGTAATAACCGACTCTTTTCATGGAACATGTTTTTCGATAATTTTTCAAAAACAATTTGTGTCGTTTTTCAATTCTGGCAGAGGAGCGAGTAGATACGCTCTTTTTGAAGAATTAAAATTAAACGATAGAATTATAAACAATTTGGACGAATTAAAAAATAAAAAAGATTTGTTTGAAAAAATAGATTATTGCGAAACTTTTGAAATAATTAAAAAAGAAAAAGAAAGAGCTATTTATTGGCTTAAAGACGCTTTGAAAAATAAAAGAGAGAAAAAAATAACTCCTCAATTATCTATGATTGAACATTTGATTTACGAAAACGATTTTTTAGATTCAAAATTGAAAGAAACAAATAACGAAATAATCGATTTGAAAAATAATAATAATTATTTAATAAACGAAATTAATGAAAATAAAAATTGGATAAAATTATTTGGAATTTACAATACGAACGAATATTTAATTCTTTATTTATTCGGAATTAAGATTACATTTAAGATAAACGAAAAGATAATTAATAATTTGGCTTGGTGGATTCCCGTTAGAAAATTGAGAGATAATTTTAGAAATAAATTTTATGATAAATTCATACGGGGGGGGGTAAAAACCCTATAGTTAATTACGGTTATAAGGTTTATCTTGATATTTCATATAATATGATATTAAATAATTAAATTTTTATTATTGATTTTTATTTAAATATAATTCAAAATATAATTTCAAAAATTAAAATCGTTAAATAAAATATAAAATGAAAAAAGTAAAAGATTTCTACTTCAAAAAAGCTAAAGAAGAAAATTATAAAGCTAGAAGCGTATTCAAATTGGAAGAGGCGCAAAATAAATTTAAGATTATAAAATCTTCCGACAGAGTTTTGGATATAGGTTGCTCGCCATGTTCTTTCAGTCAATTTATGCTTAATAAAATAATAAAAAGCGGCTCGGTAATCGGAGTCGATATAATCCCCAATTCTTTTTCTCATCCAAAATTTACTTTTATACTTGGAGACATCAAAGAAATGAATTTAAAAACTTTTAATAATATTAAATTCGATGTCGTTATAAGTGATGCTATGCCAAACACGACTTCCGACAAAGAAACCAATCATTTTCGTTCTATATCTTTGGCAAAATCTATATTTACGCTTACTAAAGAAGTTCTTAAAAACGAAGGGAATTTTTTTATAAAGGTTTTTGACGGAAAAGATTTGCCCGATTTCAAAAACGAGTTGAAAGAATATTTTGAGTTAGTTGAAATATTTAAACCGAAAAGTTCGAGAGACGAAAGCAGAGAAATATTTTTATTTTCAAAACATTTTAAAAACGATTGAAACAAAATAATTTTTTATATATAATATCTTTGATTTTAAATTTTTTGATTTTAAATAAAGGATGAATTATGAAAAGAGAATTTGCATTGGTTCTTGAAACTTACGATAATAATATAGCCAAAGTTCAATTGCAAAGAAGTTCGAGTTGCGAAGGTTGTTCCATCTGTTCTTCGGGAAAACCCGTAATATTGAGAGCTTTAAACAATATAAATGCAGGCAAAGGCGACAGTGTGGTTATAGAAGTCGAGGAATTAAAAAGAGGAATAAATTTTTTCGTTTATATAGTTCCTTTAATTTGTCTCATAGCTGGATATTTTATCGGAGATTATTTTTCTAAATTAATTTCCATAGAGAATAAAAATTATAATTTAGGACCTATATTTTCATTCGTTTTATTTTTCGTTTATATTATTTTTGGGATTTTAAAATTAAAAAAGAACAATAAAATAATAGCGAATATTATATCAAAAAACGATATTATAACCGATTTAAATAAATGAAAAACAGAATAATAATAACCGCATTAACCGTTATAATAGCTTCTTTAATGACTTATTTTTTCGTGTCGATAAAAAAAGATTATGAGCCTCTTTATAATTTGGGAAACGACGCGATATCTTCGGTTAATAAAGTAAACGGACTAAAAATAATTCCTAAAATCGAAATTTTTGAAAACGGCAAAAGAAAAATTTTTACTTTTAATAAAGTTCCAGATTCTATTTCAAACGCGGTAAAATACGCCAACTATTTATGGAAAAACGAAGGATATTATATAATAACAAATTATAATTTTGGCAAAGAAGCTGGAAAAGTAGAGCTTGCAAAAAGCTCTTCGGAAGATGGAAAAATAATAAAAGTCGATGTTAACTGTTATACAAACGATTCTTTTTCGGTAGCTATAAGCGTCTTAAACGGAAATTTATTACTTAAAAACAATTAAAAATATTATATATTATCCATATTAAAATTAAGCCAATAACCTAATTCTATAAATAATTTTTTTTCTTCATCTCCAAAGTGAATATTTCCGCTTTTGTATTTTAAAAGTATCTTATAAAATATATTTTCGTAAGTGTTTCTGTCTATCGGCATATCGTTATTTGACAAAAATTTTATGTCGTTTAATAACTCGAATATTATTTTTGTGTTTCCCGTTTCGTATAATTCGTTTAACGCTTTTTCAATCTTATTGCCAATCAAATTCGATATTCCGCTGTTTGAGACGAACATTCCCGCTTTTCTGGCATTTTTTAATCCGTCTGAAACTTCATCGTATGCATCTTTTCCCTTATCGATTATTTTTTTTCTTAAAATCGGAGATACCATAGCTCCCATAAGTCTTCTATAATCGTAATCGGGAGTTATTCCGTTTAAATTAAAATAATCCAATAATTTTTTATATTCGGGATAAACCTCATTCATCAATTTGTTTAATTTTTCAATATCGGTTTTAAATATATCGTTTGCAAATTTATCTCTTATATCGGAAGTTAAATCTTTTAAAGATATGGTATGAACCTCCGAATTATTAAGCTCTTCGTAATTTTGAGAGATTTGAATCTCGTTTTTTAATTCGTAATTTTCTTCGAAAGTTTTCGCTCTAAAATATATATTATCGTCAATATTGTCTATCAATATTCCCTCGATATAGTCTTTATCTTTTTTCGTGGCTTTTATGGTATGTTTGAATATATTGATATTATCTTCTTTATTTTCCGAAGCGATTAAATTAAAAATAAAATGATTTATAATATACAATTTATAAAATATGTCGTCTTTTTCTTCTCTCTCGTAAAAATATCTAGCTGTTTTTATATTGCGACGATTTTCTGCTTTATTGCTTATAGATTTTTCCAAAGTTTCTAAAAATTCTTTATGCGCTTCTTCGACAAATTTTGCATTTTTGCCTTTAACGAGCATTCTTGCATAATGAAAAGACTGCACGGCATATTGCATATTTTGAACGGGTTCTAATCTCGAAACATCTTCAAAAAACCATCCGCATGAAGTATAAGCGAAAAGTGAATATTTATAAGATTCCATTAAAAATATAAACTCTTTATACGAGATATATTTGTCGCAAATTTCGTATAAATCTTTTGCATCCGAATCGTTATACATCGCCCTAACATATTCTTCGCGTAAAGAATTTCTCGTATCGTTCGTAAAATCTAAAAAAGTGCTGAATAATTTATCTTGCATATTTCTTAATATATCGAAAGCCTCTCTTAAAGGAGTTCGCCAAGACAAATCGCATCCGTCCCAACCTCCGCATCCGCAGGCGCTTCTCCATCTTTCCACTCCATGCGAACAACTCCAAGAAGTTCCGCGTCCTCCTTCTCCTTCATGAAGTATTACCTCTTCGGTTGGAGGAAACATATTTAAATAATGCTCGTAATTAGTCGGTATGATATTGTCGTATTTTATATTTTCTTTAAAATACCTTGCAAGACACATATCGGCAAAAGGTTCATGATGCCCGTAGCTTTCACCGTCTGTAGCCATATTCACCAAATTTTTATTTCCGTATGCATTCCTTATTCTCTCCCCAAATTTATCCGCCGACCTTAATAAATGCTGAAAAGCTATTTCGTTTGATATATAAGGGTCGTAGAAAAACACGGCTATTTTTTTGCCTCTATGCCCGTATAACCAATAAGGTTTAGAGGTGTCGATTGTTCCGCCCGAAACATCGATTAAAGTAGAATTTTTTACATAATGCGCTTGATATGGAGACAATACGGTGAATTTAACTCCGCAATCGAATAAAGCATCCACCACATCCAAATTAATCGCCGTTTCCGAAAGCCACATTCCATTTGACTTTCTTTTAAAATATTTCTCAAAATTATATAAACCCCATTTTATCTCGACTCTCATATCTTCTTTTTTAGCGAGGGGCAAAATAATATGATTATATACTTGAGCCATAGCGTTTCCATATCCGAGTCTTTCTATACTCTTTCTGTCGGCTTCTACTATTCTTTCAAGCAAATCGCCTCTAGTTTTTGCAATATAGTCTATAAGAGTGGGACCGAAATTAAAACTTATATACTGGTAATTATTAGACATATCGGCTATTTTACCGCTTATATCGAGTATTCTTGAATATGCGTTTGGACTATAACATTCTTTAGTTACTCTCTCGTTCCAATCATGCGAAGGAAACGCTGTCGCTTCTTTAGGTATTTCTCCCAAAAATGGATTCTCTCTTGGTGGTTGATAAAAATGCCCATGTATTATTAAATATCTCATAATGCTATAATTATATTATAAAATTATTTAAATTGCAACGGATTATTTTCAAAATTATATAATCAAAAAATTAAATCATTCTCTAAATTGTAAAGAATATAAATACTGATATTTTCCGCCTCTTTTCATTAATTCTTCATGAGTGCCAGATTCTATAATTTTTCCATTTTCAACCACACATATATAATTTGCAGTTTTTATAGTGGATAATCTATGAGCTATAACGAAAGTGGTTTGCAAATTGATAATTTCGTTTAAAGCCTTTTGAACATACATTTCGCTTTCCGTATCCAAAGCGCTTGTGGCTTCGTCTAGTATAAGTATAGAAGGCTTTTTCAAAACAGCTCGCGCCAAAGCTATTCTCTGTCTCTGCCCGCCCGAAAGCATTATTCCCCTCGGTCCTATATGCGTATCGTATCCGTTTGGAAGTTTAACTATAAATTCGTCCGCATGCGCTATTTTTGCAGCCCTAATTAAATCTTCGTCTGTAGCATCTTTATTTGCATATAAAATATTTTCTCTCACCGTTCCGTAAAATAATATATTCTCTTGCGAAACGACTCCTATTTGATTTCTTAAACTTCTTGTGTTTAATTCTTCGATATCGATGCCGTCGAATCTTATAACTCCTTCGGTAGGCGAAAATAATTTTGGAATTAAACTTATAAGAGTGGTTTTTCCTCCTCCAGAATTTCCTACGAAAGCTACCACATCTCCTTTTTTTACATTTACATTAATCGGTCCCAAATGAAAAGGCTGCAAATCGCTTCTTTTAGGATATTCAAAGTGGACATTTTCAAAAGTTATCGAGTTTTTTATAGGTTTCATTTCTTTTTTTGTTTTATCGTCTACATTCTCCGCAGGCAAATCCATTATTTGAAATACTCTCAAAGAAATTCCTTTCGTTAATTGTAAATTTATAAATATTCCCGATATATCTCTAACGGGAGAGGAAATATTTAACATATAAAGCAAAAATCCCCATAAAAATTCAAAAGGCATCTCTCCTCTAAATATCAAATATCCTCCGTAAGCCAATATGGTAAGCATAGCCACTATCATAACAAGTTCAGTCATCGGTCTATTTAAAGAAGTTAATAGAGACATTTTTCTAACCAATTTAATCAAATCGGCATAAGCCTTTTTATATCTATTAACCTCTTCTTCTTCTTTGGAAAATATTTTTATAACCTCTATTCCTCTTATATCTTCTTGCACTATCGATGTTATATTTCCCAATAAATTCTGCTGAGCCGTTACTCTCGTCTTTATAAGTTTGGATACAAAATCTATACCTAAAGCGATTAAAGGAGCAGCGATAAAACATGCTAATGTAAGTTTGACATTTAAAATCAAAAGCGCACATAAAGTTAATAATAAAGTTAGAGGAACGGTTATAAGATTTGGCAGAGTTCCCGATATGAAATTTTCTATAGTAGCCGATTCGTTTAAAATCTTGCTTATTATATCTCCTTCTTTTTCCTGTTTATAATAGGCTATGTCGGTATTCATTAAACCTTTTAACATATCCGTTCGAACATCCTTTCCGATTTCTTGCGAAGTAAAAGCGAAAAGAAAAGTTTTTATATAATCGAATCCCACTCTAAAAATAACATAGAAAAATCCTATAAATATGATAAAAGCGAATTGAATTATTATAATCGGATTAACCAAAGAATCCGAAGATAAAAAATGTTCCGCTATTTGCTTTGTGCTTATATTGGAAAGTTCGTTAAAAAAAGGGATTTTATCCAAAATATCCACTCTTTTACCGCCCGTAATCGCTATAGCCATCTGTCCAAAAAAAGGAGGAAGTATATTTATAATAGTATAAAATATGCTTATTGTGAAAGAAGGTATAAATAATTTTTTATGCCTCATAGCATAAGATAATATTCTTTTATAAGGATGAGGTTCAACTTTACTATAATATTTTTTTAAATGCTCTTCGGTCACAGCTCCATAATCGAAAGGTTTACTTTCTTTTTTAAAAAAATCTTTTATTTTTTTTATCATTATATTATATCCTAATATTATTTAATCAATTTTATATCTTTATATTAAATATTTCAATATTCGGATAGATTCTCACCATATTCGAGTTTTAATTTTCTATCCGCCATATTCGCTATGGAATTAGAATGAGTTACTATAATTAAAGAAGCTTTAGTTTTTTTAGTCATCTCCCATAAAAGTTCGCGCACAATTTCGGCATTTTTTTTATCCAAATTTCCCGTAGGTTCATCAGCCAAAATCAGTTTAGGATTATTTATTAACGCCCTTGCGATAGCCACTCTCTGCGCTTCTCCGCCCGAAAGTTCGCCTATTCTATGTTCGATTCTATCTTTTAATCCCACCGTTTCAAGCAAATTTTCCGCCTTTTGTCTTGCAAGTTTTTTATCGTATTTTAGCATTAAATAAGGAATCATTACATTTTCTATAGCGCTAAACTCCCCAAGCAAATTATGAAATTGAAAAACATATCCAAGCGAACTATTCCTAAAATGCGCAAGTTGTCCTTCGTTCATTTTATGAATATTATTTCCGTCAATATTTATACTTCCGTCCGTTATTCCGTCTATTCCGCCGATTAAATTTAAAAGAGTCGTTTTACCGCTTCCCGATTCTCCCGTTATTGCAAGTATTTCGTTTTTATACACTTTCAAATTTATAGATTTAAGAACTTCAACTTTCGGAGGTCCCGTATAAGTTTTTTTTAGATTTTCTATATTTATTAGAACATCATTCATACCTTAATACCTCCGCAGGCTTATATTTGCTAGCTATATACGCGGGTATAATGGCAAAAATAACGGAAAGTAAAAAAGAAATCAAAGCTACCATCACGACTTGTTTAATATGTATTATGGAAGGAAGTCCGCCGCTTACATAATAAATATCGGAAGGGAAAAAGTCCGGCACTATCGGAACGGTTATAGAAGAGCTTATATGCGAAGGAATAAACCATATAATATTTACTATAAATTGCGAAATATATCTAATCGCTTCCAAAGTTTCATTTACATAATTGGCGAGAAGTATTCCGAAAATAACTCCAAATATAGTTCCTATCGCTCCTATAATCGCTCCTTCCAAAAAGAAAACTTTTGCCACATTCGAAGGTTTTAATCCTAAAGTTTTTATTATCGCTATATCTCTTCTTTTATCTTTTACGAAAATTATTTGACTCGAGGCTATATTTAAAGCCGCTATCAATATAATGAAAGATAGTATTAAACCTAACATTAATTTTTCGGTTTGAAGCGCCTGAAAAAAATTCCTGTCGAACAACATCCAAGGAATGACATTATAAAATTCTCTCAAAGCTACATCCAAATCTTTTGCAACTTTATCAGCATTAAAGAAATTTCTTACTTTTACCGCAATTCCCGTAACGGCATTATCGTATCCGACCATAGATTGTCCCGTTTTCAAAGGCACTATTACCATCCTGCTATCGTATTCATAATATCCCGTTTTGTATATTCCTTTTATGGTGAAAGTATTTTTTTGAGGACGAAATCCTTTTTCAAAACTTCCAGAAGCGGAAACTATATCTATCGTATCTCCAACCGACAAAGCATAGTCGAAAGCCATTTCCGAACCTATAAGAGCCTCGTTGCTTTCCATAGATTTATTGTTTCCTTCTATAAAGTTAAAATATTTTATAAAGTCTTTGTCTGCGCTAAATATATTATCTTCAAAAGAACGAACCGTTATTAAAGTTGTAAAGCTATAAGTTCGCATTATGCATGGCAAAACTATATAAGGATACATGCTCGTTATCTCTTTATTGTCTTTTATATTGTCGATTACATAATTATAATCCGTGAGAGGCTGGTCGCTATAAGCGCTGATATTTATATGCGCCCTCATTCCAAGTATCTTATCTCTTATATCATCTTGAAAACCATTCATTACCGACAATACGGTTATCATTACCATATCGCCTACCAAAATTCCCAATATGCATATTACGGTAATAATAGAAACGAATGAAAACTTCTTTTTAGCTTTTAGGTATCTTATACCGAGCATTAATTCTAATCTCAAGCGAACTCCTTAATTTTTAATTTTAATATTATATAATATAAAATAAGAAATTCCTATATTACAAATATGTTTATATAATTCAATAATATTTTATTCAAACAAAAGCTATAAATTTTTTACCATTTATTTTAAAATTTTGAATTTGGCGCTATTTTTAAGAAAAATGCTATTATAATTTAAAATATCTTTAAAACCAAACTCCCATATTAAAAATTCTTTTCCTCTTTTTTCAAAAAATAGCGTTATAACTTCTTTTTGAGTATGAATACTCCATTGTCGCATAGGATAATAAAGCTGACGAATAATAACATTTTTTGTATTAGAATTTTTAGCTTCGACTAAAACTATTTTATTTCTTCCTTCAAATCCCGCGTCAACTTCGGTTTGAACGGATACGACATTAATATTTTTATATAAATTCGTATTAAAATTAAATTGCGGAGTGTATTTCCTACCGCGAATACTTAAAACCAAACTATTATCTTTCAAAAAACTACGAATAAGCGACGAAGCATAAGCAAAATCCAAATGTTGCATTTCCGAATTACCGATTTTAGAACTTTTTAGCTCAAAATCTAATTGACTTCTATATTCCAAAACTTGCTCGTTAATTTCTGGAATATCTATATATCCTTCGCCTTTACAAATAATATATTCTCCATTTTTTGTAGGCAGAATAAAAAGATTATTTTCTATAAAAATATCCGGTCTTTCGTCTCTACCATCTTGTTTGCATAATACTCTAACTTCTTTTTGCGAAGTTTTATCAAAATCTTTAACGCAAACTTTTATTTGATTTGCAGTAATCATAAACGGAGATTTATTAAAATTATGATTTTTTATATTTAAATCATTATAAATTTTTTCCCAACTTTTATTATTTTTACCCATAGTTTCCTTTTATAATAAGTTCTGTTATTTTTCCTCTTCCGTCTCCTTTGCAATTTATCATTCTTTTAGAGTTAATTTCTATTATTTCAAAATCCTTATAAAGTTCTTTTATAAATTTCGTATTAGAATTGCTTTGTAAAACTTTTACTCCTTCAAAGTCCAATATTTTAAATAATTCGTAAAGTCTAATCTGTTCGTTAGCCGCAAAATTATCCGTATAATTAACGAAATTCGAAGTTTTATTAAGCGGAAAATAAGGCGGATCAAAATATATAAAATCTCCTTTTTTAGCTTTCAACGATATCGTCTCAAAATCGTCATTCGTTATTAATGCATTTTTTAAGGCTTTATGAACCGAAAAAATTAATTCTTTATCGTAGATTTTCGGATTTTTATAGCTTCCCATCGGAGTGTTAAAATGTCCTTTTGAATTATATCGACAAAGTCCGTTATAGCAAGTTTTATTAAGATAAATAAATCTTGCTGCTCTAAAATTTTCGCTTAAAGAATAAAAATTAGAATTCCTATCGAAATTACGAATTCTATAAAAAGTTTCTTTATTGTGTTTTTTCTTCAAAATCTCTAATTCTTCCAAAACCTCATGCGGATTAATTTGTATTTGTTTATAAGCGTTAATTAATTCTAAATTTTTATCGTTAATATATTTTTTTTTAGAATTTAGTATTTTCTGATTTTTAAGATAAAAAAATAAAGCTCCGCCTCCGACAAAAGGCTCGAAATACGAATTAAAATTTCTGGGAACAAAAGGAATTAAAGAATCTATTAATCCCATTTTTCCTCCAGCCCATTTTACGAACGGTTTAGCCTGAATTGTAATTTTTTTTAAATTTGCCATTATTTTATTTTCCAATATTTTCCAAGTTTAAATAAAATTTAATATCATTTTAACATAAAGTAATAAAAAATAAATTCCTAATTCTTATAATTAAATCATTAAAAAATTATTTTTAAAATTTTAATTTATTTTACTTTTTATGTTTAATAAATTTAATAAAATTTTTCTAAATTTATTGAAAGACATAGTTATAAATCCTTGACATAAGCCAAATATTCCGCTATATAATCACATATATAATCCGGTTTTATAGATTTCAAATCGTATAAAGGATAATATTCATAATCTCTTTTAGTATTTCCGTTTTTTATATCTTCTTCCAATTCTTTAGGAAGAAATATATTAATATTTTTATCTTTTACTAATTCTTTCGGATAATTTAAATAACGACTATACGACATTCCGCTTGCTATACATATAATATTATCGTTTACGGCAATTCCTATATGATATCCCGCGGAATCTACAGTTATTATTAATTTCGCTTTATTAAAAATATAAAATAATTCGTTTAATTTATATTTTCCGCATATATTTTTTGTATAATTTGAATTACAATATTCTATTATTTCGTTTGCGATTTTATTATCGTATTCTGAACCGACTATATACGATATTAATTCATATTTGGAATATAAATAATCGCATATCTTTGCAAAATATTCCGTTTTATATTCTCTCTTTTTATCGTCTGAAGCTGGAAATATAATGCAATATTTATCGTTAAAATTAAAATCTATTTTGTCAAAAAAATCTTTGTCAAGTTCTATATTCATATCGTTTATATTTATTTTAGCGTCTAATAATTGCTCAAAAAAATTTGTGTTTATTGTCATTTCATGCGTTTTATCGTCTTCGTCTATATTATTAAAAATTAATTTATTGTAAATATTGAAAATACTCGCTCTACCATATTTGCTGTTATGCCATAGCGAACCGTAAGAAGCTATCTTTTCTTTTGCATTTATACAAGATATTATATTGTGAATATCTTGATTATTCCCGTAAAAATGAGAAATTAATATATCGTATTCTGTATTTTTAAAAAATTTTTCAAACGCTTGCGGGATAATATGATATCCTTGATATATTATATACTCGTCTATATAATTCATATCAAAATGTTTTACAATATCTTTATGCAAACTATTTCCAATCAATGTAATATTATAATCTTTGTAATAGTTTCTAATATAAGGCAAAAATTTTCTAAATAATATATAATCTCCAATCCCAAATCTTAAAAATATCGCTAATTTATATTTCTTTTCCACATAATTTGGATTTTTTATAATATCTGGTATTATTTTGCATCTTAATTTTTTCGGCTTGGTGGTAATTTTAATACCTAAAATAGTTCTTATTCTATATATGCGCTTATCTTCTCTATTGTAAATAAATTTCAAAAAATTCTTCATACTTTACCTACTATAGAAATACATATGATAAAATTACCTATACCTAAAGAGTAAGGACAAACTATAAAATATATAGTTGTTTGTATTAATTTAAATTTAAAATTAATGTTGACTGTTGACTGTTGACTGTTGACTGTTGACTGTTGACTGTTGACTGTTGACTGTCACTAAATTATTAAATAAGAATTTTAATATCATAATGATTGATTATATAATATTTAAAAATTTTGTCAATATTTATAAAATATTTTCCGCTATATAATGAACTATTTTATCTCTAACATCTCTACCGTAATAATCGAATTGATTTTCTCTGATTTTAATTAAATTCTCTCCGTTATTTTCCAAAAGCAAATTTATTTTATTAAAAATATCGTCCGTAGATGCGGCGCTATAACCCAATTCGTTTTGTTGAAGGTATATCGGATTTTCTTCTTCTTGTCCGGGCAAAGCTCCCATTGAAATTACGGGAATTAGGCAATTAATTGCTTCTATTATGGCAGTAGGTCCCGCTCTCGTTATCAATATATCGTTTTCTACAAATAATCTCGGCAATTCTTGAGTATATCCGATTATATTTGGAGCATAATTTTTTGAGGCGAAAAAATCGTTAAGTTTGTCGAAAGTTTTTTTATTTCTTCCGCAAACTAAAGTAACTTCGCAATTAAATTTTTCATACAATTTTTTTATTATATAAATAAGTCTTTTATTTTTTTCAGAATTATTAAGAATAAGAATTTTTAATTTTCCGTTTATATTTGTATTTTCTCTTATTTTTTCTTTTGAATCTACAGCTGGTTTAAATCCTTCTCGCACGGGCAAACCGAAAGTTATTATTTTTTCTTCGTCTATTCCGTTTTTTATCATATATTCAGAAGCTTCTTTTGACGGACTTATAATTTTATCCGCCCTATTGTCGAACCATAATTTCGTTATCGTTATCAAATCGGTGATTATTATAAAAAATTTGACATTTAAATTTTTCTTTTCTATTATATTTAATAAACTTCCACTAAACATAGGATGAACATTTACAATCAAATCAGGTTTATATTCTTTAATAATTTTCAAAAATCTTCTCTTTACATTAAAAGCGTTATTTTTATTTATGAAATCTTTATTTTTAAAAGAAAATCTAAAAATTTTATTCCATAATTGCGGGAAATATTTTACGCAAGTATTATAAAGTCTTTCTGTAGCCATAAGTTCCGCTCCGCCCAAAGTGAAACCGTTTATAACCTTGCATTCTATTTTTTCTTTATATAATTTTTCAAACGATTGCATTAAAGCCGTATGAACGCTTTTATGTCCATGTCCTGTGTATTCTGAAGATATTATTAATATCTTTTTCATGTAAAAACCTTAAAAAAATATATTATATTATACTTAAACGAAAATTTTTTGTCAATTATAACCTATTATAAACTATAAAACTATATCAAAATAAAAAGTTAATACGCTTAATACGGACTTTTATTAAAAATATATTTGACTTTTTTTATTCAATTTATATAATATATCATATAAATATATTTTTATATTTTTTAAGGAGCATTTATATGCCTAAGAAAACGATATTAGTGTTGGACGATGAAAAGAGTATTAGAACTTTATTTGAAGAAGAATTCAAAGACGAAGGATATAATGTCGTATCTACCGACAGCGGCGAAGAAGCTTTGGAGATGCTTAATAAAGGAACGCCTCAAATAGATTTGGTGACATTGGATATAAAAATGCCTAAAATGGACGGACTCGATTTTTTGGCTAAAGTTAGAGAAAATCACAGAGATTTGCCTATAATAATATGCACCGCGTATAATAATTATCGACATGAATTTTCCGTATGGAACGCAGACGGATATATATTAAAATCGGGCAATTTGGCGGAAATTAAAGATAAAATAAAGAGACTCATAGGTTAAAATTTTTTATGCCTCATATACGAAAAGACCCAGTAACTAAACAATCTGTAATTATAGCTTCGGATAGAACGGGAAGACCGAGCGATTATATTACCGTAAAAGAAGATAAAAGAATTTCAAATTCCGAATTGAATTGTCCTTTTTGCAAAGGGCATGAAAACATCACTCCGGACGCTTTGGTTAGCGTGATGCACGATGATTCTAATTGGGCTGTTAGGATAGTTCCAAATAAATATCCCATAATCGCCGAAACTAAATCAAACGAACTTCCGAATACTACGGATTTATTTGACGCCACAAGTTCCAAAGGCTTTCATGATGTTATTATAGAAAGTCCAAGCCATAATTTTAATTTTTATAATGCAAAAAGCGAAGATTTGTTAAAAATTTTCGATGCCGTTATTATAAGATTAAAAGAACTCTATAAAGAAAACGATATGCAATACAGTTTATATTTCAAAAATTTCGGAAGAGAGGCTGGAGCGAGTTTATATCATTCCCACTCTCAAATGATAACGACTCCGTTTATACCGATTCAAATGTTTGACGAGATAAACGGCGCTTTGGAATATTACAATGAAAAATCCCGATGCGTATATTGCGATATAATAAACGAAGAGAGAAACCTAAACGAAAGAGTAATTTGCGAAAATAAAGAATTTATAGCGCTATCTCCTTTCGCTTCGAGATTTCCGTATCAAATATATATTTTGCCGAAGAAACATTTCGACAGTATAATCGACTGTTCGAATTATAATTCCTATTTTGCCGATATAGTTAAAGACATATTTTGCAGGATAAATAAACTTCTTGGGGAAGTGAGTTTTAATTATGTTTTGCATACTTTATCGCCGACATTAAAGCAAAAGGAAAATTATTCTTCTTCGAATCATTGGTTTTTGGATATAATTCCTAAAATGAGCAAATTGGCGGGATACGAACTTGGAAGCGGACTTTATATTAATTCAATAACGCCAGAAGATGCCGCAAAAGATTTAAAAAATTCAATTTAAGGTGTTGACATTTATTTTTGATTATGTTATAATAAATTAATTGACAATCCGAGATAGCTCAGTCGGTAGAGCAGGTGACTGTTAATCACCGGGTCGCAGGTTCGAGCCCTGTTCTCGGAGCATTTATCTTAAGTTTTATAAGTCGCGTCTTTTATATAAAGTAAAGTTTATATATTAATAGACGATAAATAAGACAGTAAGAATAAATTTTTTCATATTTCCTTTAAATTATATTTGTAAGAGGCTCTCGATAATTCGAGAGCCTTTTTTACTTTGATTAAACTTACAAAATTTTTAAATATTAAAATGTTAAAAAATTAAAAAATAAAAATTAAAAAATATTTTACGATTTTGACACAAATCTTAA